>JBDSXE010000277.1:0-6836 GCA_039926325.1 Paracoccaceae bacterium
CGCAGGCTGGCAGCGACAATCTCTGAAAGTTGGCCCCGATCGTCAGCCAACTACGCCGCTACAAGTAGGAAATTGTCCCTGATACCTTTTCCGATGCAAGTAGGAAATTGTCCCTGACACCTTTTTCAGGCCATCGTGCCCCAAAAGGGGGCGGAGGCCGAGGGTTTCCGGATCCCTGATTTTATTCTGACGCGCTGTACGATGGCGACGATGGCGCCTTTGCCGGGTAGACGTTCGAGGTCTGAATATGCGCTTTTGGAGGGTGCTTGCGATGACCTTGGCTTGCGTCGGACACGCTGGTGCCCAGGCGCCTCCGCCGGACCAAGGTCCCGCATTGTTCGCCGGCGAATGGGCCGGCATCGGTGCAGGCGGCGCCCACTGCTACCTGAAGCTCGAATCGAATGGGCGGGGTTGGGTGCTAATCGATGCTGGCGCAGGCGACCTGCAGGGTGCGCAACTTCGCTGGCACAATCAGCGGCAGAGCCTGCAGGTCGACGAGATCACCCCCATAGCGGCTTCGCCACGATTGCGCACCATGCCGTTGGCGAAACTCACCCTGGTCAGTGGCTTCAACCGGTCCCTGAAACTGGAGACCCCATCCGTGACCTGCCAGATGCAGCAAACGAGCGTCTCCGCCTATCAGCTAGCCCATGCACGTGACGTGGTCGAGAAGCTTCAGTCCGACGGTGCCAAGCCGTGATCAATCAGACGACTTTGACGCGCGTGGCCCGCGGGTGTTGGCTTGCGATCGGAGGTGTGTGGGGTAGCTGGGTCGGATTCGGAGGGTACTTCGGCGTTTCCCGAAATGCGGACAGCTTTGCGTCTTTGCTCGCCTCCGGCTTTTTCATCGCCTTTGCACTGCTGGGGCTGCTCGCCGGCATGGCGGTCGGCGGAGTAGCCGGCTGGTTCGTCGAACACGTGATGCGCCGGCTGGGTGCCAGCACCGCCACGACGTTGGTCGTCGCGACCCTGGCAAGCCTGTGTGCCGTGTGGCAAGTCTCCGGCCTGGTCCTGGGCAGGAATCCAGGGCTGCGTACGCCGGTTGCGCACCCTGCGTCCAGCGCAAAGGCGCAGCCCCAGAGCCCTTGCGCCTCACCTGCGCCTTCCGACCCGGTTGCGCGCAAGAGTTGGGCGGCCGAATGCAGATGACTGCGACACTAGAAACAGGGGTCTAGAAACAGGGGTAGAAACAGGGGTCAGAGTCGACTTTCTACAGGCGCCGCGCAATTAAAGTGCACTCTGACCCCTGTTTCCAACCCCTGTTTCCAAAGTGCACTCTGACCCCTGTTTCGCGGCTGGCTGCACATCGCGCTACCCGGCGAAAAATACCCGGTGACGGTGGGGCGCGACCGCGTCGGCAACCTGCTCTTCAGCTACAGCGCCGACCGCGAGGATTCGATTGACTGGGGCAATCTGAGTATTCCCCTGGGCGTGCACAAACATAGCGGCTGGAGTCGTTGGCTGCGACGCGACCCGGCCGACGATCGCCTCCGCTACGCCCCGCTGCAAGAAGTGGTGATCCGCCGCGAGTCGCGGATGCGCTCCAAGAGCACGGTGGCGTACCGGTTCAACAGTTTCTATCTCGAACCGATCTGCGTCCGCATCGTCTCCGGCACGACAATCGATCTGCCTGAGGCGCGTCTGTGGTCCCGCCCTCGCGACAGCGTGCTGCCTGCTGAGACCACCTGCCCTGTCGGATGGGCGCAGATCGCCACCGGCGTTGGCTTCCAGCGCGAGATTCTGGTGCCACCCACTGCACCAATCCCTTATCGCATTGAATGGTTCGAGCTGTCGAACACGGGCAAGCCACCAATCGTGATCGAAATCCCCGACGCACGCGGGTTGCCGATCAGGCCGGAGTGGTGAGAAAGCGGGAGGGCGGCGGATTCGTGGACTACTTTCGCTGGGACCCATCTGTGCGAATCGCTTGGGGGGTGATGCTCGCTTGCGGCTTCAAATCAAATCGGGATTGTGTATGCCCCGGTTGTTGATGCTACGAAGCTAGACCTGCCCCCAACGTTTGTGACCCCAACGTTTGCGTTTGCGTTTGTGTGACCCCAACGTTTGTGCTGAATCGACCGAAGGGCAAATAGTGGGTGTCCCGGTTGTTGTCCCGGATCCCGGTTGTTGCCCGGTTGTTGGCGAGTCAATAGTGGCTTGCGACCACAGAACGGGCTAGCCTTGGCTCGACCGGCGCCGGGGGGTGCGGTCAAATTGTGCAGGGGTGGCCGCGTGAGAATTCTGTACATCACCATGTTCCTTGCCGCCACAGCCTGGGTGGCCCAGGCCCACGCGCAACTCACATTCGCCGAGCGCGGCGGCTCGTTCGCCGCCATGGTCAGCTACCCGGTCGGGATCGCGCCGTACTCTGTAGCGGTGGCAGACTTCAACGGCGACGGCAAGGCCGACCTCGCCACCGGCAATCCCGACAGCGACAACATTTCCGTCCTGCTGGGCAACGGCAATGGCACGTTTGCGGCCGCTACGTCTTTCGCCGCCGGCGATGGCAGTGAGGGCCTGGTGGTCGCCGACTTCAACGCCGATGGCAAGGCCGACATCGCCGTGGCGAACCTGTGGGCCAGCACGGTGTCGATTTCTCTCGGCAATGGGACGGGCGGATTTGCCGCGCCGGTCCATTACAGCGTAGGCCTCAATCCGCATACGGTGGTGGCAGCGGACTTCAACGGTGATGGCAAACTCGACCTGGCCAGCGCCGATGGCAGCCAGAACACCGTTTCGATGCTTCTGGGCACCGGGACTGGCGCGTTTCTGCCATCAGTTCAGATTGCGACCGGCTGCATGAATCCTCGTGACCTCGTTGCCGCTGACTTCGACGGCAATGGCAAGGTGGACGTGGCGGTGACGTGCCAAGGCTCCGCCAATATTGCCGTACTGCTCGGCAATGGCGCCGGCGGCTTCGGCACGCCCGCATTGATCGCGGTTGGCACCGAGCCCTTCGGCATCAGCGCAGGCAAGTTCGATGCCGGTAACACACAAGACCTGGCAGTCGCGGTGCTCGGCAGCGACAAGGTGGCGATCTTGCTCGGTGATGGCAACGGCGGCTTTGCGCCGACCGCAGGACTGACTTCGATATATCGGCCCCGGACCGCGCGCGTGCTGGACCTGGACGGCGACGGGAAGCAGGACCTCGCGGTGATCCAGGATTGGAACCAGATCTTCATCTACATGGGTTCGGGCACAGGCGGGTTCAGTGCCAGCACCGCATTCACGGCAGGCGGTGGCACTAACGGATCGGCGGTGGGCGATTTCAACGGCGACGGCAAACTGGATCTTGCAGTGACCAGCGCCCAGGACAACGCGATCGCCATCCTGATCAACACCAGCTTGCCCCCGCTGAACATCGCACCGTCCGCCACCGTCGAGGCTGGCAGCTCGTATACCTTTCGCAAGGCCCCGATCTGGATCAATCGCCAGACCTCCGGCACTTATCCTGCCGGATTTCCCTTCTCGCACACCGGCTATGCTGACCTGGATCGCGATGGGGACACCGATTTCGTTCGCACCTTCAGCGACAACGAGCATCCGTTCCCGCTGCAGGTGATGATCAACGACGGCAATGGCAGCTTCAACGACCAGACCGCCACGCGCATCGTCGGCGCACAGCCGGGACTCACCACGACGCGCAAGGTCCTGATCGGGGATTACAACGGTGACCGTTGGCCGGATGTGATGGTATTGGGCCATGGCATCGATACACCGCCCTTTCCCGGCGAGTATCCGCAGCTGTTCCTGTCCAACGGCAACGGCACGCTCAGTTATGCGCCTGGCCTGGAGAGCTATGTTGACTACCACCACGGTGGCGCGTCGGCCGACGTGGACGGCAACGGAACCATCGATGTGTTCACCAACGCCCGGCAACCGTATTTCCTCCTCAACGACGGACAGGGACATTTCACGCCCAATACCGCTCGGGTTCCGAGGGCACCGGGCAACCTCCACTTCGGCCCGATCGCCTCCGAGTTGGTGGACGTCGACCGCGACGGCTTCATCGACCTGGTCGCCGATGGCTACGAGCCGAACGGCCTGTCCAATGCCATCTACTGGGGCAACAGTTCCGGCGTGTACCTGTATGCCAACCGGAGCGTGCTGGCAGCGGTGCCCGACATGGGCGTCACCCTGGATTTCGCTATCGAGGACATCGACAACGATGGCCTGCGTGACATAGTGGCGGTGCGCACGGGAAGCACCAACCTGTACGTGGGACGTTACATCCAGATCCTGCGCCAGACCAGCGCCCGCGTGTTCGTCGACCAGACCGCGACGCGGATCAGCTTCAACCCGGCGCTTCTCCCCTTCGACTACATTCGCGCGCAGGACATCAACGGCGACGGCTTCGTCGACTTGTTCATCGACGACAAGAACGATGTCGCGTCGGGTCAGTACGCCTGGATCAACAACGGCGCCGGCGTATTCGCACCCTACACTGGCGTGGTAACGCCATCCATGCCGTGGATCTTCCGCAATGGCTTCGAAGGGATGTGAGTCCATATTGCGCCGTTGGTGGCGATCAGAAAAAGAGAACGGAGGCAATTAATTCTACTTAATTGCCTCCGTCCCTTTTATCGGACCGCATTCTCACTCCCCACCCCGCGTTTACGGCCTTGGGTGCGACACCCGATGCTCGCGCCGACGCCTGCCGCCATCTGTTGCACGACGCACGGTCGGAAGACGATCTGACGACCATTCGGAACTACCAGCAGCAGCAACGTGCACTGGGCCGAGACGATTTCAGTGCCATGGTCGAAGCCGAGACGCGGCGATTCGCCGGCGTGCGTCCCGCGCATCGGCCACCTCGCAACAAGTGACTCCCAGGTAAGTGAACCTGACCCCGTTCCTATCGACCCCGTTCCTACACCACAGGGCGTGGTGCTGGGCGATGCCGCCTACGGCGATGACTGCGCGCTACGCGATGAGCTGAGCGAACAGGGACTGATCTACGCGCTGGGCATCCGGCCGCTCACCACGGTGTGGTGGGGCGCGCACCAACCAGCCACCCCGCCGCCACCGGCGGCCACCGGCCGGCCGCGCGTGCGGGTGCGACGCGATGCGGCGCATTCGCCCATCAGCGTGCGTGCCCTGGCGCAGGAGCTGCCGGCGCGGGCGTATCGCACCATCGTCTGGCGACAGGGCTCAGCGGAAAAATTGTCCGGTCGCTTTGCCCGCGTGCGCGTGGTCACCGCCCACGACGACCACGCACGCAATGCCGAATGGCTGGTCATCGAATGGCCCCGCGGCGACGCCGCGCCGCTGCGCTATTGGCTGTCGACGCTGCCTGAAGACACGACCTTCAAAGCACTCGTCGGCGCGATCAAAGGCCGTTGGCGCATCGAGCGGGACTACCTGGAACTCAAGCAGGAACTCGGCCTGGGCCACTACGAAGGACGCAACTGGCGCGGATTTCACCACCACGCCAGCTTGTGCATCGCCGCCTATGGCTTTTTGACGCTGGAGCGCCTGCGCAGCAGTAAAAAAAACCGTGCTCGATTCAAAGCACCTGCCGTACCCGAAGGCTTCCGGCCGCGTGGGGCTGGGGCCGATGCAGCGGCATCAGCCGTTCTCGATCGCAACCTTGCACTTTAGAAAAAGGTGTCAGGGACAATTTTGATCGGCGCGGCGATCTTCCGATGGGACGTACCTTCCAAATGGAAACGGGGTCAGGTTCCCGATTCACGCCCTGCCCGCATCACTGACAATCCTACAAGTCCGCTGCCCCACCCGCTCTCAAAGCACCTTCCGCATCACGCCCCCGCCGCCCCGCCAACCGATCGATCGCACCAAACTTCGCCGCAAAGCTGACCATCTCTTCGAAGAAGGCAATCTTTGCCGCCGTGCTGAGGGCCATGCCCTGGCGCAGATTCACGCGACGGGCATCCTCGAAGGTGCATTGCAGTGGATCGGGCGTGGTCATGAAATCTTCTGGCCGGTTTCGGCCGCAATCTCGCGCAGCGCTTCGACGTCGTCAAGGTCGAGCGGTCGGCCGGCCATTTGCTTCAACGCAATCAGGTGCCGAATCGAGGCGACGCGGACCGGAACGCCGTCCAGGTCCTTGATCGTGGCGTCTGCCAGCATGGCGCCAAAGTCGAGCGGTTCGCGCACGAACACGTCGACCGAGCGCTCGGGATTGGCGGGATCCCACAATTGCAGGACCATCATATTGCGGTTTTCGACCCAGTCCTTGCGCGTTGCCGGGTCGGCAAAATCGGCCAACGTGACCGGAAGACGCGGGCGCAGGCCGATGTCCGACAGCGCCTTTGTTGCGTTGGCGCAGTTGTCAGGCCGCAGGCCAATCACCAGATCGAGGTCGCGCGTGGCGCGCAGGTGTCCGTGCATGATGACCGCCAAACCACCCACGACCACGTACTCCACGTCCGCATCGGACAATGCCTTGAAAATCTCGCGGACGTTAAAGGCCATTGGTCTGCTCTGATCCTGCCGTTTCGTGCACCTTATGCCACACGATGGTCGACGCGAACGTAAGGTCCGTGACTCCACACGATACCCGAATCCTCATCTGGTGTTACGCGCCACCCTCATCCCGCCGGAGGGCGGGCCTCGATCCCGGAGGAAGAAGGGAACGGCGGGCGCCTTCAGGCGGCTCACGTTCTTGCCGGTCCCTTAGGGAATCTCTGAACAATTCGTCATCCCGGCGAAAGCCGGGATCCAGATCTTCGACGGCGTGCTGCAGAAACTGGATTTCGGCTTTCGCCGAAATGACGAGCTTGAATCGGAGAACAGGGGTCAGAGTGCACTTTTCATTTCCATCATCCCCAAACTGGGTTCAGAGTGCGCTTTCTCGGTACACGTCCTACTCGCAT
>JBDSXE010000278.1:0-4096 GCA_039926325.1 Paracoccaceae bacterium
TCGGCACCAACGCCGACCGTGGAGATTTGCAGGATGGCGTCGCTGGCTTGAGCGCGGTAGACGGGCCGGGCTTGTTCAAGCGGCTCTCCCCGCGTCCACACGCCGACGGAAGCCGGCCATCCTGCAAGCGTTTTTGGCGATTCCCCCAGGGTATGCGCTACCAGCAACTTGTCCAGTCCCAGCCACTCGGCGAAGGCGCGGGATTTTCCGACCTTGAATCCGTCCACGACGAACTCGCCCTTGGCAATGTCGAACTCCCTTATTTCCACTTCGTCACCACCACCGGGCGAAAGCCGCAACAGGCAACGCGTGTATTCCGGCGCCAGGCAACTGCTGCCGAATCTGTAAACCTGCAGCTCGAACGGCACGCCTTCACGCTTGCGCAATTCGGCCACGTCTAGCACCGTCTTCCACTCTCCTGCACTGCCCCGCGCGTTTCGTGGGGCGACCTGCAGCAAGCCGTAGGGATGGCCCCCATCGCGCAGGAAGCGTGCCATCCGCGCACCCATCGGGTACTGATCGGGTTCGGCAGGCGCCTGTGCCAGGATCGTCGACAACTCCTTGGCCATGGTTGCCCTTGAGGGCAAGGCGCCAAGCTCACGCCGTGTCTGTTCCGTTTGCTGGCGTGCCCAAGCCAGCGCCTTGGCGTCGTGCGGCGATTCCAGCCATTGCAGTTCGTCTTCTCCGGCCGCTACCTGCCCGCTTGCGATTGTCATCGCCAGGGCCAGCAGGCTCGAGGAAATACCTTTGGATATTTTCATTCAACGTGTCCTGGGTGGGTTGGGTTTGGCGACTCAGTAGTCGTAGCGAAACAGCACGCCATAGGTGCGCGGCTGGTAGCGGTTGGCGGCACCCAGACGTACCAGATTGCCTCCACCGTCGAACTGGCTGGCGCTGCGTGCAGTGATGGCGCCGTCCTCGTTGGTCAGGTTTTCGCCGTACAGGTACACAGCCCAGCCCATTGGGGATTCCAGGCCGATGCGTGCACCGATGCTGGTGAGTGCATCGCCCGGCGTCCCCGCGGTCAGCGCGGTTTCCCGCGCCGATTCGTACCGGGCCAGGCCCGAGGCGATGGCGCGGAGGTTCTGCCCCACGTCCCAGCCGTAGGAAGCAGAGGTATTGAAGGTGGTCCTGGGCACGTTGTAGACCGGCGTGCCCTTGAACAATGGCGTGCCGGGAACGTCCGCCGCATACGTGGCATCTATGTAGCTGCCACCCGCTTGCAGGGTCAGGTGGCTGTTCGGTGTGTAGACGACGTTGAATTCCACGCCTTTGTTCTTCGTGCCGTCGGAATTGGCAAGGCCATTGATCTGTGGCGTGATCGGCACGCGCACGGCGACACCTTCCCAGTCGCTGTAGAAGATCGCGCCTTCGACCAGCACCTTGCCACCGGCCAGCAAGGCTTTAGCGCCGAGCTCGTAGGTCCAGATGGTGTCGGGATCGATGGTGGATGGCAGTTCGACGCCGAACAGTTCCGCCAGCAGGATCGAGCCGATCGGTTGCAGCTGCCCGGAACGGAAGCCCTTGGCCGCGCTGGCGTAGAACGTGGTGTCGGCGGATGGCTTGTAGGACAGGCTGACCCGCGGATTCCAGCTGTCGAAGTTCGCGTCCAACGTGGACGTGCTGCCGTCGCCGGCGGTATCGGAACCGTCCACTTCGTCCTCGAAATAGCGCAGACCGCCGGTCAGCGCCCATTGCTCGCCGAGGTTCAAGGTCGCTTCGCCGAAGAAGGCGTAGGCGTCGTTGATCTGGCTGGAGGTGCTGGTCAGGATGCCGGGAATGTCGATCGCGTCGTTACGGACAGCCTTGCGCAGGTAGTAACCCGCCGTCCAGTCGAGCTTGCGCTCCCCGGTCGACGCCCAGCGCAGCTCATGGGTACGCACGCCGATCTCGATGACCGCAGTCAACGGAAGCCCCGGCGCGAGTTCGCCGAACTGGCCGAAGGTCAGGTCTCCATCGGAAAACACGTAGACCAACTGCGAACGGTCGAAATCGTAGGTGCTGGTGAGGCTGGTGGAATCCCATTCGTTCTCGTTGGACAGGAACGAATCGTTGGTCATGTCATTGTAGGCGGCGTTGGAGGCCGCCTTGCTGTCCGACTTGTACTTCCAGTACGCCACGTCGATGTTCCAGTTTGCGGTCGGCGCGAAGCGCAGCTTGGCGCGGTGCGTGCGTATGCCATTGTCATTGACGTTCTTTTCGCCGCTCACGGCGTTGTCGATCCAGCCCGGCGTCGTCTCGTCGGTGACCGCGAAGCGCAAGGCCAGCCTGTCCTCGATCAGTGGCACGTTGGCGTAGACCTTGGCGCCCATGCCGTCGCTGCCACCACTCACGCGCGAGGCGTCCAGTTCAACGCCCGCTGCAAAACGGTCGAAATCAGGCTTGCGCGTAATGATGCGCACGGTACCGCCCATCGAGCCCTCGCCGAACAGCGTGCCTTGCGGCCCTTTCAGTATTTCCACCCGATCAATGTCGAACGAACGCACATCCGGGTACCACGGCACGGTCACGCCCGTGAACGGGGTGTCGTCGATGTAGTAACCGTTGTCGTTGCCGCCGAGCGAACTGGAGACGCCGCGGATTTGCACCTGGGTGAAGCCACCCCCGGTGTCGATGGAGGAAGCGCCTGGCGTGATGTTGATGACGTCGGTGACGTTGAGCAGACCCATGGCATCGATCTGTTCGCCGGTGACCGCACTCATGGCGATCGGCACGTCGAGCTGGCGTTCGTCGCGTTTGCGCGCGGTGACCACCACGTTGCCCAGGGTGACGACTTCCTCTGCCTCCCGGGTGGCCGGCGCTTCCTGCGCAGGTGCTTCTTGCGCATGGGCCGCCGGCGCAATGATCAGCGCAGCGAGCACGCACGTGGCCAATGGACTGCGCACAAGCAGGCCGGCACGGCGACAGGAATTTGAGGGTTTAATGCTGGACATGCACATGGCTCCGTTGGCTTGAGGGAGGGGAGCTGCCGGGGCGTCGGCCGCCTTGCCCTGTTTCAGTCCCCAATACCCTGACGAAGCACTGCAGCAAAAGTGAAATGGACCGCGCGCAACGGGCCGCGCTTCAGTAGGTGAAACCGAACTCGATGCCGAAGGTCCTCGGCCTCAGACGGGTGGCGGCACCGAAAGAATTCCGTCCATCCACTGCCCCGCGGTCATCGCCGAGGTTGTCGCCATAGACATGGAGCGCCCACCCGCGGGGTGACTCGATGCCCATGCGAAGGCTGCTGGAGAAGATGGAGTCACCGCTGCTGCCCACCGTCAGTGAGGTCGCGCGACGGGAGTTGTAGAGGCCGGTGACCGACGCGGTGGCCGTCAGCCCCCCCAGCGCCCACGCATAACTGACCGATGCAGAGCCCGTGTACTTGGGCACGTTGTAGACCCGGGTGCCTTTGGCAAGAGGTGTCCCCGGCACGTCGGCGACATACACCGCATCCAACACACTTGCGCCGAACTCCAGGCTCAGGCTGGAAAGCGTGCTGTAGCGCACCCCCAGCTCCGCGCCGCGTATCAATGCCCCTTTCGAGTTCGCGATGCCATTGATGGCGTCATCGATGGGCACCCGCACCGGCAGGCCCTTCCAGTGGCTCTGGAACAACGCGCCTTCGATCAGCAGGCGGCGTCGTGCCAGCAATCGCTTGAATCCAATCTCGCCTGAGAGGATTTCATCGGGGTCTATGGACAACGGCAGCGCCACGCCGAGGCGCTCGGCGGCGGCCAGCGAAGTGATCGGCTGCAATTGCCCGGAGCGGAAACCACTGGCAATGCTCGCGTACCAGAGGTGGTCTGCGGAAAACTGGTGTGCGACGACAAGGCGCGGATTGAGGCTGCTGAAAGTGGAATCGGTGACCAATACGGTGTCGTCTACCGTTCCCAGCGCTTCCAGATGGTCGGTGAAATAGCGCAGGCCGGCAGTCAACGCCCACGCCCCGTCCAAGGTACGCAGTGTGCCTTCCCCATACAGCGAGTCCGCACGATTGGACTGTTGAGACATCGAGGGCACCCCATCCACCACCTGGCGATCGGTACGCGTGGCCAGCCGGTGTGCGTAGCCCGCCTGCCAGTCGAGCCGATCGGCAATCGAATAACTCCAGCGC
>JBDSXE010000279.1:0-10859 GCA_039926325.1 Paracoccaceae bacterium
ACTGGCCAGGTTTTGAAGGAGCGGAAACGGCGTTTTGTCATGGGGTGAGCGTGGGCGGCGGTCGGATCGTAATCAACTAACTTTCCTCGGACAAGAGCGCTCAGACTTCACCCAGAATGTGCGCGACTGCGGACAGGATGATGCCATTAGTGTTGATGTCTGTATAGTTTTGCATCGGTTCTTGCGTCGCGGTAAACACCCCGACGGAAAAGCCAAGACCGGGAATTCTTGCCTTATCACGGATAATTTCGACAAGCTGATCACTGTAGCGATGCGGATAAACAGCTTTCCATAGATAGGCTGCCTTGGAACTGATGAGTTCATTGGCGCCGCGGAATTCATCTGACGAGAACTCGGCATCCCGCATGATCGTGCCGATCACCCAAGCATCGGAATTATCCAAGTCGATGCGCAAACCAGAATAGATAAACCATGGAGCGCGGTTGATCGGTGCCTCCGAGATGCACCGAATCTCTCCGGTTTTCTCAAACCAGGCAAGTTGCGCGTCGAAAAGCACGTCCAAAATCAACCGCGCAGGACCGTTATGCCCCGTCTCGATTGCGCGCAGCGCATAAGGTTCGGTTGATATGGCCCCCACCGCCGCTGCTTTGTATAGCACGGAAATTTCCGTTTCTGCCCCATCACCAGGCCAATCAAACAGGGGGTCCACCTTGTGACCTAGGAACGCAAAGCCAGGAACGGCGTAATCGGTGCAGTGTGATTGGGATGTGTCTTGCCACCTGCCGTCGCGGTTGGTGAAATTGCGTCCCTCATGAATTGCTTGCTCCAGCGTCCAGCTTTTCAGAGCCGTCTGCACGTCCTCCTTTTCGATCAGCCCTTTCTCCACCGCACGGGCGAGGGCGATGCCGAAGCGACCGGCATCGCAGGAATCAAACCCCGCGACCGTGGTTTTCAGAGTCAGAGCTGAGAAATTCGATGGCGGCAGACGCCCTCCCCCCAATCTATTGGTCGGCAACGATGAAAGCAGTTTTTTAAGAGCGCCACCCGCCTCTTCCGGACTGATAAACCCAAGAGCGGCAGCGGCGCGTGTGGCGTTGATCTGGCTGGCCACGTCCCACAGTGTAATCTCGCTATTGATCCGGCCTGAAGAGCCACCAGCCACAGTTCCAGCGGCCAAGCCTGTGTCGGGATAGACGAAGCGTTCAAAGTAGCTCCAGGCCAACGCTGCATCGTCCAACAATTGTGTCCGCTCGGCCTGAACGGGCGTGGCTGCACTTGGCGGATCTGACAGGCGACGACGGCGGACCGACCAATATCGCCGGATCACCGGATCGCTCGCCATGACCCGGTCCCGAAGCCCCGGCACATCGTGAAAGCGCACAACGCCAAGGTTCTGAGCATCCACAAACCACCGCAAGAGCCTAGCCCGGTCCGACGGCTTGGCTACTTCCTGCGACCGCAGATGCAGAACCCGATCAGACTCTGCTAGAGTTAGATTATTAAGTCTCGCAGCAGAATCGGCACCAAGCAGTCCCAACCGCATCCGTATGTCAGCAGCAAGGCCGTTTCCTCTTGGCGCGCCGACCAGAACGGTCGCGGCACTTTCATTCGCGACCGAGGGATCCGTCGTGACCAAGCACCCTGCCAGCCGCGCCGTATTGGCAACCAAGTCTGCAACGCAGTCGTCAGGACCGTCTGCGTCGTTCGCGATGCGACTGAAGGGCAGATTGCGCTCAGCCAGAGCCTTGGCAAGCGCGTCAATTCCTCTATCGCCATGTGTGGCATCAAGTAAGATGGCAATATCTCGTGGCACTTGATCGCTGCCCAGCAAGAACAGCTCGCGCGGCAACAGCGTCCAATACCCTGTGCGACGCAACATGTCGTCAATTTGTTGAACTGCGGTTTCGGTCGCTATGGCAAGTTCCGCGGTGTCCAAACCGGCCCCACTACCTAGCGACAGGTGCAACACGAGACCGTTCGTCCTGGAACGCGTTATCCCGGCAAGCGCCGTTTCAAATTCGGGGTCGAATAGGTCAAGTAATGTCCCGCCTGCGATCGACAACTGATCGAGACCTGCCGGGGAAATCTCGACCGGACCGCTTTCCTGAGGACGCGTGATCCGGATGCGAAACCCCGCGGACCGGAACGCGTTCAGATCGGACGGCGGACCATCAGAGCGTTCGAAATAGGTGATCGGAAAGGAGGTGGGGTAGGTTGATGATTCCCGGATCGCATCAGCCAAGACCCGCTCGCGGAGGTCAAAGGCATCGCGAAGATGCCAGAATCTCTGCGGTTTGGTGTGTGGCTGATAAATAGAAACAACCTCAAGATGATCTTCGGAACCATACCCGACGTTAGATCGTTTCCGTGTGTAACTTTCGATTTCAAATATGCTAGAAATGTTTGACTGTATTAGGGTAACTGCTAGTTTTTTCTGCCAAAAGTGTTCAAGGACGTTCGTGGTGTCAACGGTATTCCACTTTTCGGGCAGATCCTGCAATATCAGGATCGCCAAGCCCGACGCCGAAGCAAACAAAGACCTCCCTGGCATGAGGACCATAGCAGTCGACATCAGAAATTTGCGGCGCGATAACTTAGTCGCCAAACCGTTCCTCCTTCTGGCCATTTTGTCGCCTAATATTACGGTCAGCCCCGCTGGGACTTCTTCGCAGGGAGCTCGGATGCGACCTGCTGGTGGCAATGCCCGAATGGGAGGCGGACGATCGCAAACATAATCCCATTCGGGCCTGCGCGCGAAGCAAACGTCAAGAAAGTCTTTGATGCGAACTCGCGGACAAGGCAAGTTGTCGCTCGGCTCGTCTTGGTCTTGGTCTTGGTGTCTGTGTTCGCCGCCACAATTGATATGGTCATGCGGTTGTTGGGGCTGCCAGATGCTGGCCCGCCAGTGGACATGCATCCCCGTCAATTTGACTTGACCGCAGACGCTGTATTGTTCGGCCTACAGGACACGACGCTGCGAGGCTGCGACGAATCGCCGTCCGCATCGCGCCTGATCGCGGCATTCCTTCCCGCCGATAGCCCGACAGGACGGAGCGCTCTTCTTATGCACTGCTCCGAGGTGGAGAGCCTATTTCTCGAAGACATGGCATTTGGCGTGGACTTGGGGACCGTCCTACCGCTTGCGTCCGTTGGCTGGCGTGACAATATTTTGGCGCTGGGTCGACCTGCCTATCTGATGCTGACTGGCAGGTTCGATGCGCCGAATGGAACAAAGCGTCCGCTGCTTACCTCTCCGGGGGCTCTTGAGCGCCTTGTCACCGATCTCGACAAGACATGGCCAAAGGGCGTCAATCTCTGCCTTGATCTGTCTGGAGATGCGGCAGCGGAGGCGAAAGATGTCCGACGCGTCCTAGCCGCCCTGCGACCACTGGCCACGGCAAGAGGTGCAAGGCTTTGCCTTGCAGCAACAGTCGACGCAGCATTCCTTGGCGATACAGGCGTTGTGGCAGAGGCTGACCTGATCCTAGCAAAGGGCTTCCAAGAGCCGGAACGTTTACCATTCCCGACCGCCCCGCAGTCGTGGTTCGACGCGGCAATCGCCCGGGTTCTTTTGTCGGTGCCGCAGCACAAACTGATTTTGGCGCTTGGAACTTTCGGTGTGCAGACAAGCAGCGCCACAGGCCGTTCCGAACAAGTTGCGTATGCGACCGCCATGGCGAAAATGTGGGGGGCGTCGGGCATCATGTTAGTTGATTCCGTTGCTCTGAACACCGAACTTGAGTTTCGAGATCCTGATGGCGGGGTGGAGCGAGTGATGCTCTTGGATGGCATGTCCTTCGCCAATCAGATGCGAAGTCTGCCCAGTGGAACTAAACTGGCGCTCTGGCCACTTGGGGATGAAGACCCCGCGATCTGGCAGCTTCTCGCCGGCGAGACGCCTCGTGCAGCCCTCACCCGGCCGATCCAGCTTGACCGGCAAGTACTGCTTTCTGGATCGGGACCGATCGCACTTTTGGTTGATGCGGCGACCGACGGGCTGCGCGAGGTAACTGTCGACCCTGCCAGCGGACAGGTGGTGGGGCAGATTTATCGGGTCTGGCCCGGGCCGCAGCTCATGCAGCGGATCGACGGCGGGGTGCCCGATGCTATCGTCATCGCCTTCGATGGCTTGCCGCCCGCCGAGTATATGTCCGAGGTGCTCGGCCAACTCGCAAAGCACGGTACGCATGCAATCTTTACCACCACCGGGGCAGAACTCGTCGATAACCAAACCACCGCCAGACGGCTTATCGCTGCTGGTCACGCCATCGCGCTGAGGACTTCCGGCGATCTGGTAGGGGGCGGAATTCAGGCCAGTCTTGCGCGCCTGCGTGACCGCGCTTCTGCAATGGCGCTGGCAAGTGAGACCGGCTGGAGGTCAATTTTGGTCGAAACAATTGGCCAAGGCGAACTTCTTCCTACATCGCTCGCGGAATTCTCAAGTCTGGTTGCCCTCCAGAACCAAGGCCGAATCCGTCTGCCGACGGGGGAGAGGGTGCCCCTGGATCCCGAAATGGCCGCAACATTTGCCGAACGGGTGGTCAGTACGGTCTTCATCGAGGGATCGCAACTGGTACGCTTCGATCTGTCGAAGAAGGCGCTACCGTCGACGCTTGCCACGCTACCGATCATCCTGACAGCGTTCGAAAGCGCCGGGGCAAGTTTTATCGCCCCCGACGACCTCGCAAGACCAGCTGGCGGAGTAGCAATGTATGCGTCGCAAGACATGGCTTCATTGCGCGACCGCATCTACTTATGGTTCTTGTTGAAGGCCGACAGCATCCTCGAAAGTATATTCTTGACGATGCTGGTTGTGGCCGTCGTGCGCGCTACCGCGTTTCTGTTGTTGGCCCATTCGCGTCGACCACGAAACAAGATCAATGCATTCTGGGCGCCGCGGGTGACGGTGGTAGTGCCCGCCCACAACGAGGCAATGGTGATCGAGAACTGCATCAGCTCGATCTTTGCGAGCGATTATCCGAACGTATGCGCGGTCGTGGTCGATGACGGCTCGCAAGATGAAACTGGCGCGATTGTGGCCCGGATCGCCGCTGCCAATCCGCTAGTGCGACTGGTTCAGCAGGCGAATGGCGGGAAATGGGCTGCATCGAATACTGCACTACGCTATATCGACACCGATTACTTCATCATACTAGATGCCGACTCTGTGCTGGAAAGGGATGCGATCATTTGGATCATGCAGCCCTTCATCGAGCCAGAAATCGGTGCCGTTTCAGGCATTGTTGAAGTCGGAAATTCGCATAACTGGCTCACGTCCTGCCAGAACCTTGAATACCGGGTCAGTCAGAACATCCACCGCCGCGCCTATGAGGTTTTTGACGGTATATTGGTTGTGCCGGGCGCGATCGGCGCCTGGCGCACCAAGGCGATAATTGCCGCCGGGCTCTTCTCCGGCGAGACCATCACCGAAGACGCAGATCTGACCCTCGCGGTCCACCGCGCGGGATTCCGTGTCGTCATGGCTGAAAACGCCCGCGCCCATACCGAAGCCCCCGAGAAGGTCCAGTCGTTCATGTGTCAACGCCTGCGTTGGACTTTGGGCATGCTGCAGGTATCTTGGAAACACAAGAGCGCCATCACCGACGGATTGGCCGTTGGCTATATTTCGATCCTTGATGCTATCTGGTTTAGTGTGCTTACCACGATCCTGTCGCCCGTTGTCGACCTAATCATGGTCATCGCTGTAGCGATCATCGCATCTAGGTTGATGATGCGAGAACCGCTTCTTGACGGCAATGCCACGATGTTCCTTTTGGGCTATCTAGGGTTGATGTTGATCGACATCCTGAACACTTTGGCCACGTTTCGCTTTGAACGCCGTTTTAGCCTTGGCCTGCTGCTTTTGACGCCCCTTTTGCGATTGGGGTATCGCCAGTTGCTTTACGTCTCTACGATTCGCGCAGTATGGCGTGCACTCACCGGCCGCCTGACCGAATGGAACAAGCTGAAGCGGACCGGGGCGATGAACACGAAAACAGACCGCATGAAAACGACCAAGGCAATAGAACGGTCTATACGGTCTTGACCCCGATGCCCCGCGAACGGTACCGGCCCGAGATTGATGGTTTGCGTGCGCTGGCAGTCTTGCCGGTGATCTTTTACCACTTGTCCGCCGCGTTAATACCAGCAGGTTTTCTGGGCGTAGATGTATTCTTCGTCATCTCAGGCTATCTGATCACCGGACTTCTGGTAGCAGATCTGAAGGGAAACCGCTTCACCCTCTGGCGCTTTTACGAGCGGCGGGCACGGCGGATTCTACCCGCGCTGTTTCTGGTGATCGGTGCCAGCGTACTGCCGGCCGCATTGCTGATGCTACCGGGACAGCACACCGATTTCGGATGGGCGATCCTCGCCGCGATCGGTTTTTTGTCAAACCTGCTCTATTATCAATCGACAGGCTACTTCATGCCCTCGACCGACGTAATGCCGCTGCTGCACACCTGGTCTTTGGCGGTAGAAGAGCAGTTCTACCTGTTCTTTCCGCCAATCCTTTACGCGGCTTGGCGCTTGCGGGAAAAAAAAGCACTTGTAGTAGTCGTGGCGCTGCTTGGCCTGACCAGTCTGATCCTCCACATCTTGCTTTCGCAGCAAGACCCGGCGGCCGCATTCTATTTGCTACCCGCTCGTGCTTGGGAGTTGATGGCGGGATCACTGGTCGCCCTGACGCCGCGGCTGCCTCGCCGTGTATTGGCTGAGGTGGCGACCATCGCCGGGCTGTCGATGATCGTCGTGGCCTATTGCCAACTGGGCTGCATGCAGGTTCTTGCCGATTTTCCGACACTTCTCCCGGTTTGCGGCACTGCATTGTTTCTGTGGTCTGGCGGACAATCGCAGGTCGGGCAGGCGATTGCTATCGCGCCTTTGCGCGGGATCGGGATGATCAGTTACAGCGCCTACCTCTGGCACTGGCCGCTTCTGGCCTTCTGGCACCTGTCTGGCGGAACAGAGATCACGGGGACCACGGGCGCGGTGTTTGTAATTGGAACACTGGCCTTGGCTACACTGACCTACCAATGTGTGGAGCGACCCTTCCGCGATCGACGCGAGACGGCGCCGTTTCCGTCGCGTGCACTCGTTCCATTCTTGGGCACCTGCGCTGTCGCGCTAACGCTTTTCGCCATACTGCCACTAATCCCTTCCGCCATTGGAACCCGAAGCGGGCCCACAGATGCCGCCGCCATCGAGGCGCGGCTTCAGGTCAATTACGGGCTGAATATGGCCTGTGAAGGTGCATTTACACTGGACCCTGCCTGCCGCACGTCGGACCATCCCGCGATTCTGCTGTGGGGCGACAGCTTTGCCATGCATCTTGCCCCCGCGATCCAGTCCTCAGGCGATTGGGGCGGGATGATCCAGATGACGAAGTCAAGCTGCGCTCCAATCCTCGGCCTTTCCACTGCGCCCGCCGAATACGCCGCCGACTGGTATGTGGGGTGCCATCGTTTCAACAGCCAAGTACTCGCGTGGCTTGCGGGCGCGGATTCCATTCAGATTGTCGTCTTGTCCTCGACATTTAACATCATGTTCAACGACTTGCGAAGGCCAGACGGTTCATCAATTCCCGCCGCACAAGCCCCGGCTGCGGTACGTGCAGCCTTTCTTGATACCGTCGAGCGCATTCAGGCCATGGGAAAAAGGGTGGTGGTTGTATCGCCTACACCCGCAACAGGGAAGGATTTAGGGCAATGCTTGGCCGCAGCAGAATTGGCTGGCAGTCCCAAAACTTCCTGCGATTTTCCGCTGGCAAGCATCGCGAGCGTGAACCAACAGGAGTTGGCCTTCCTGCATGAGCTGGCCGATCGCGTGGCGTTGATCGATCTTACCACACTCATCTGTCCCG
This sequence comes from Paracoccaceae bacterium, assembly GCA_039926325.1. GTDB lineage: Bacteria > Pseudomonadota > Alphaproteobacteria > Rhodobacterales > Rhodobacteraceae > Stagnihabitans. The sequence goes on from JBDSXE010000279.1 coordinate 7,823, forward strand.
CGGGGAAGTGTAGCGCGCGCATAGGCGATGTCTTTGTTTTTCGTGACGCTGGCCACCTCTCTATTGAAGGGGCGGAATGGCTAGGTCGTACCTTCAGATTTGAGCGCCTTATTCGCCAAGCAACCGTTCAGGCCGTCGTGCCTGTTAATTAGATGCCATCTCCCGAGGAGCGAAGGGGATGTCATATCCGTTCAGTTGCGCGATATAGCTGCTGATCGGCGTACCGTAGGGGTCACGCAGATCCGCTTTACCGTCTGAACGCACGTAACGGGCAAGTGACTCAGCTCCAAGAAGGTGGGTGGCCGCGAGCATGCCAGAAGGGGTCAACTGCTCACCACCCACTTGCTTCCAGGCGTAGCGGTCGACCTTCTGCAACTCGATATATCCCCACATTACCTTGAGCCATTCCTCCATGGCCTTGTCCTGTACACGATCGCTTGCGAGGAACTGCGTTGCGGACTTGACGCCGTATTTGCCAGTCCAACCCCCGCCGTAGTTGTTATCATAGGCGTTGCCGTCATAACGGACAAACCCGAGATCGGTCAGAGCGGCTTCACCGAATTGATAGGCCCCCAGAAAGTTCAGGCTATTGACGGATTGATAGTCGCCGCCAGATTCCATTAGTTTCAATGCGATCAGAAATGCTGCCACGGAGCTCATTTTCACTGCCTCGGTAGAGAACTCTTGCGGGGCATCGTCATCTGATTGTGATGACGCGACGCCACAGGCAAGCGTGCTCGGGAAAACCTAGCTACAACTTGGTCATTCGAAATTGTCGGTAGTTGGAGCGAATTGCGTCTGAAATCGGGCAGCGCGTGCTGTGTTACGGATCACGCGTGCCAAAAGGTCAGCAACAATACCCTCGTCTTGCTAGCATCAATTTTCAGGCGGCTTGGGAACCCCTTTGCCACAGAGATTCATATGGTAGCGGTCAGATCACCAACGCCGGTTAGAGCTTTGGCCCACCGCCCGCAGCCTCGGATTCCACCATAATTGACAAGGCCAGCGAACCCGGTCGGCTTCCTTTGGTGATGATCGTTGTCGTGGCGCTTGCGTTGAGCCCCGTCGCCTCACGCCATTGTTCGCATGGCTGGTCGACCGGCGCCACACGGTGGCCCATTTGTGCGAAAGTGCGGCCCGTTCAGCGGTCACACCAACGTCAACACCTTTCTTCTTACTCTTCCCCGAGCCACTCCGCAAAATCCTTGCTGGTGCAGTTCGACCGCTCTACGATATTTCGAGACGCAGAAGGGGATTTTTAGTGCACAGCTTTGGCATAAAGGTGGCCCGGGTTGGCAATTTGAGGCTGACAGGGGGTGCGACCGGCACGCTACCGGAGCAGGTCGGCTCGATAATGGCCGCTCTTGATCGGGCGGAGGCGGGGCCGGGCGATCTGGCACTGTTGCGGGTATTTTACCGGCATGACGCCGTGACCGCGGACAAGTTGCGGTCTGAACTCGCGGCGCGGCTGCCGCCGGAGACCCGTTGCACCTTGACGCTGGTGCCGGTGGCGCAGGCTGGACCAGCAGATGGGCTTCTGACAATCGAAGCAATCGCGGTGGTGGCGCACAAGAGCCAGTTGCGCTGCGAGGCTGGCCTGTCCGAGGGGCCGTTCGTGGCGGGGCTGCGGCGCGGCAAGTTCGTGTTTCTGAGCGCTGTCGTAGGCGCGGAGGCGAATGGTATCGTTGCCGAAACCACAAGTGCGATGATGCAATTGGGCGCCACTCTGAAGGCACTAGGCGCAGGCTTTGGCGACGTGGTGCGGATGAACCGTTGGTATCATGCGGCGGGCACCAAGGATGATTGGGAACCTTCGGCACGGGCGGTCGCCGGATTTTACGCCGAACCCGGCCCCATTGCGACGGCGATTTCCCTGCCGTCGCTTTTGGCGGGCGGTGCCAGCATCCAGATCGAGTTGATGGCAATGCTGGCCGAAGATGGCACGGCCTTGCCGAAACAGCATTCGTGGCCCGAAGGCTCTTGGGATTGGCCCATACACCTACCCTACAAACACGGCCTCGCCTGTTGCGGCCTAGGCTTTGTCGGCGGGCAGGTGTCGCTGGATGCGAACTCGCAGGTGATTGACCCCGAACATCTTGACCTACAGGTGGCGCGCTCTTTGGCGAATATCGAGCGGGTAATCGCCGACTTCGGGGCGAAGAGCCATGAAATACTGCATCTCGGAGTCTATTTCGAGATGCCTCCTGGCGGGTTGGGCTGTCCCAGTCAGGGCGCCGAGGCGCTCATGGACCTTTCCTTGGGGTACATTCCCGTTGCGCTGATCGGATTCGACCACCTCTCGTATCCCAAAATGAGGGTAGAAATAGAAGCCATTTTCGAACTGGACGAAACTTAGGGCGCCAAATGCGCCGAGCGTTCCGTTAACACGTAATCCAGCTAGCCCCTTGCGAGGTATCGCGGGCGGCGCTGATCCTATCTGACGAATACGAATCCGATTCGGTTTTTCCAAGTTCGCCCAGTTTCAGGCTGCGCAGAGGTTATACCGCTCGACGGGAGCGTCGGTCAGATCGAATTTCGCCGCTCGAACTGTTGCAACCTCTTCACCAAATTCCCCACGTTTGACACCTGCCACCGCCCGCCCGGTCGCGTCAGCATCCCCCTTTCGTTCAGCGCCCCGGCGATAGCCCGCAGCGATACCGCTCCCTGCCCCCTAATATGTCACAGCACCCCCGCAAATCCTCGGCATGGCGGTCCGCACTGGCCCTCACAGCCGCACGCAGAGCCACTGCACGCTTCCACGCCCTTCTGAGCGCCGGTACCCAATTACTATTGCCTAGGCCACGCCGGGCACCTGGTCGACGGCTAAGTGCATCTATTTTGCTTTGACTTTCGTTGGCCACTGCCCAACGTCTGACCTGACACCCAGTCACAACCCGACAGCTTTCTGACGGGAGAACGTGCCCTGCTCAATTACGCTAACGGTAGTCCGGTCTAGATCGCAAGCATCCGGGCCATCGCAGCGGAAATCGCATGATCGCTGTAGGGTTTTGCGAAGAACAGGCTGCCCTCTGGCAAA
>JBDSXE010000280.1:0-4048 GCA_039926325.1 Paracoccaceae bacterium
GGTGGAAGAGGCCGGCGAATATGATTTGTGGGGGCGGTTGGCTTAGGGGGTGTCCATATCTGGACATTCTGGATAAGTGATTAATGTCAATACCTTAATTATCAGTATTAAGCTGATATTAAAGGATTTTGACGACAGGGCAGCAGTGCACCTAGAGATGGGTGGGCTTTTATTGCTGACAGAAACTCTGGATGGAACCCAAACCAATTCCCATGCGTTGGGATATGACAGCGGCTTCAGATGTTGCTGGATAGGGAGATGCCATGAAGAAGATTTTGTTGATTTTGCCGATTCTCAGCCTGCTTGGTGCGTGTGATCAATTGACGACTTCGCAGCAGGTCGGGGCTTTGGGTGGCGCGGCGTTAGGCGCAGCAGTTTCGCCGGATGGCAACAAAGTTCAGGGTGCAATCATCGGCAGTGCCGTCGGCTTGGCTGCAGGCAGTCTGATTAGCCACAAAGACAACGGTGGCTGTATCTACCAACGTCCGGATGGCAGCCGCTATGAAGCCGCTTGCCCGGCTGGTTACTAAAACCCGCAGGCTACCGAAACATGAACGAGGCGCGGCTTTGGGGGCCGCGCCTTGTTCCACATCAAACCGCTAGCACCTTGAGAACCGACAGATAGCTTTGGTTCAGGTGAGACTGCATTTTGGCGGCGCTTTCAACAGGGTCAGACGTTTGCAGGGCCGCGAGTATGGCGCGGTGCTCAGCTATCGTCTCATACGGTCTTCCCGGGATTTTGATGGACAGATGGCGGGCGCGAAGCACCTCTCCCATAACTTTTTGCAACAGCTCTTCGACGATGCTGTAACCGCTTAACAGCATGATGTGGCGGTGGAATTCGATGTCCAGCGCCATGCTCCGCATCGTGTCGCCGGTGCTGATCGTCCGCTCCTGTTCGATGATGAGTTCATCAAGTCTGCGTCCGTCCGCTTTGGTAAATGCCGCGGCGGCTTTGGCGATGCCGATCATTTCCAGACTGTTGCGGATGATGCAGCATTCGATCACGCGGGCCGGATCGACCGGGGCCACGCGGGTGCCGACTTTGGGAATGACGTTGATCAACCCCTCGCTTGCCAAACGCCGGATCGCCTCGCGAATCGGGGTGCGGCTGATGCCTAGCCATTCGGCCAGCGCGCGTTCGTTGATCGCGGTGCCGGGTGGCAAATCTGACGACTGAATTCGGTCGCGCAGCAGGTCGTAAACCTGCGGCGGGGTTGCCAGATTGCGGTCGATCAGGGGGGCCACGGAGTTATTTCTTAGTAACATGTTGGGTTGTTGACCGATCAATTCGACTGGTATACCAGTACAACAAATGCCGTTTCCACGCCACCGGAAAACGGAAATCAGCGCAGAATCGGGAAGGGAGGACCGGTGATCTGCTGAACCCCACCCCGCGCCCGGCCAATTTTGCTACGGCTGTGCGTGTGGGGCAATGCGCCGCCGGGCTGTGCCACCCGACGAAGATTATCTGAAAAGCGCAGCACCAAAAGGCACGCAGTTACGCCAACCTGCGTCGTCAATCAGCCACAGAAGCTGTGACGTCGCGACAAGCGAAGCGAACAATTCAACGCCTAATGGGAGGAATAACCTTGAAATACACCAATATTATGCGCGGTTTCGGACTTGGTGCGACCCTGATGATGGGCAGCGCCTTTGGTGGTGCCGCCTATGCACAAGAGGTCGTAGCTGGACCCTCGGCTGATCCCGGGTGCTATGTGCCTTGGGCCGCCGATACGCAGTTTTTCCAATATCCTGCCAAGACTGGGCCGTTCCGTATCGCGCTGGCCAACGGCTACATCGCAAACACCTGGCGCATCCAGATGATCCAGACCGCCAAAGCCTACGCAGCACAGCCCGATGTCGCGGCCAAGCTGAAAGAGTTCAAGGTCGTATCAACCGGCGAGGACGTGGCGGCGCAGATCTCGGCCATCAACAACTTCATCGATAGTGGCTATGACGCAATCGTCGTGAACGCGCAGAATCCGCAAGCCTTTGGGCCAGTGATCAAGCGCGCGAAAGAGGCTGGGGTCATTCTGGTTGCCTTCGACAACATTCTGGACACCAAGGATGCGATAAACGTCAACGTCGATCAGGAAGGTCTGGGCGAGTTGTGGGGCAAGTGGCTGGTCTCGCATATCCCGGACGGCGGCAAAATTCTGGAAGTGCGCGGCGTGGCGGGAACCTCGGTTGATACCGACCGGCATAACGGCATTCACACCGTGCTGGACGGATCCGGCAAGAAGTGGGACGTGGTCGAGGTTGTCGGCAAGTGGGATGATGGCACCGCGCAAAAAGCCACGGCTGATGCGATTGCGGTCAACGGCAAGTTCGACGGCATCACGGCGCAGGGTGGCGACACCGGCGTTGTTCAGGCGATGATCGACGCAGGGCACGCCTTCGTGCCGTTTGGCGGCGAGACGGAAAACGGGTTCCGCAAATTCTGCGCGGCCCATGCGGCGGACGGGTTGAAATGTTCGTCGGCAGGCACCGGTCCGGCGCAAGTGGCGGTTGCCATCAAGACCGCGATTGACGCGCTGGAAGGCAAGGTCGTGCCGCAGTCGGTGAAGTTGCCATTGGCGGTGGTCGAGGATCCCGACTTCAAGGATGGTACGAACTTTTACGCCGACCAGTCCGACAACTTCTTCGTCGGCAACTCTTTCCCTACCTGCGGCATCAACTTCGATGCGGCGGAAATCATGGGTCAGACCAAGGAAAACCAATAAGGTGACAACACCAAACGCTGCGGGGAAGCGTCCTCGCAGCGCATTTTCCTGGGGCAGCGCATGACAGAAGCAATTCCGCTCTTCCGCATGGAAGGCATTTCCAAGCGCTACGGCGGCGTGCGCGCGCTTGAGCAGGCCGAACTGACGATCAATGCAGGCCGGGTCCATGCCATTCTGGGCGAGAATGGTGCCGGCAAGTCGACGCTGATCAAGGTGATGTCGGGTGTGGTAACGCCGGATGCGGGGCGGATGCTGCTTGACGGCAAACCGGTGACGTTCGCCAACCCGGCTGCAGCGAATGCGGCGGGGATTGTCTGTATATTTCAGGAATTGTCGCTGATCCCCGATCTGTCAGTGGCGGATAACATCGTCATAAGCAATCCGCCAGTGCGGTGGGGCATGATCGACCGGCAGGCGCAGCATCGGATCGCGTCAGAGGCATTGCAGCGGGCGGGTGGTGGCGACATTGACCCGCGCGAGATCGTCAAGGATTTGCCTCTGTCACGGCGGCAGATTGTCGAAATTGCCAAGGCTTTGGCGCGGAAACCACGGGTTCTGATCCTGGATGAGGCGACCTCGGCGCTAACGGCCGCTGATGTGACAACGGTGTTTGGCGTGCTGAAGCGGCTGCGGGATGAGGGGATTGCGCTGTTGTACATCAGCCACCGGATGCACGAGATTGCGGAACTGGCCGACGACTGCACGGTGTTCCGCAATGGGCGGAATGTGGCGAGTTATGTGGCCGGCACCAAGACAGACGGCGAAGTGGTCGAACTGATGATTGGCCGCGAATACAGCCACAAGTTTCCGGCACGGCCTGCGCCTGTAGCGTCGACGGCGGCGCCGGTGCTGGAGGTTCGCAACCTGACATGGGCTCCGCGCCTGAACGGCATCTCGCTGACGGCGCGGGCGGGCGAGGTGGTGGGTCTGGGGGGTCTTGATGGGCAAGGACAACGAGAGTTGTTGCTGGCGCTGTTCGGGGTATTGCGGGGGGTTTCCGGCGAGGTTCTGATCGACGGCAAGCCCACCGCAATCGGCAGTCCGCGCGTGGCGAAATCACCTGGCGTCGGGATGGCGCTGATCCCCGAGGACCGCAAGACCGAGGGGCTGATGCTGCCGATGTCGGTGCGCGACAACCTTAGCTTCGCGTCGTTGGGACAGTTTTCCAACAGCGGGATGATTGACCGCGCCAAAGAAGCGCGGGCGGTGGCGAATGTGATCAAGCTGCTGGACATCAGGAGCGACGGCACGGCGGCGCTGGCCGGGTCGTTGTCGGGGGGCAATCAACAGAAGGTGGTCATTGCCAAGTGGCTGATGACCGG
>JBDSXE010000281.1:0-3846 GCA_039926325.1 Paracoccaceae bacterium
CAAAGGCAAGAACCACAACGACAGCGGCGACCTTTATCCGTTGAAGAAAACCCACATCCATTTCGGTGACAATCCCCCAACGCCCGGTTTATCGGGCCATAGCTACGGCGGCTTGCGAGCCATTTCAAACCTTTAACTTGATCACCGGCTGAAGGGCGCGTATAAGATGCCTACTGCTCGATAGGTTTCTTGCCTGTATGAAACCTGCCTCAATAACTGAACGCCAGCTTCGTGCTGGCGTTTTTTTTGTTTGATTGGGCTGGGTTGGGCATGGGCCGTGAAGTCAGCGCAATTTGTCTGGTTGCGGGCTTCGGACTGGCTATGCTGCAGTGCAACACAAGAGGACACAGTTCATGAATCTTTCGGGCAAAACCGCCATTATCACCGGCTCAAATTCTGGCATCGGTCTGGGCGTCGCTGATGAACTGGCCAAGGCCGGTGCGGATATCGTGTTGAACAGCTTCACCGACCGGCAAGAAGATCACGCCTTGGCCAGCCATATGGCCCTGCGCCACAGCGTCAATGTGCGCTACGTCGCCGCTGACATGTCCAGTGCCGAGGATTGCCGCGCCCTGATCACCAAGGTGGGTGCCTGCGACATCCTCGTCAACAACGCGGGCATCCAACACGTCGCCCCGGTCGAGGATTTTCCCATCGACAAGTGGAACCAAATTCTTGCCATCAACCTGTCCTCCGCCTTTCACACCACCGCCGTTGCTCTGCCGATGATGCGCGCCAAGGGCTGGGGCCGGGTGATCAACATCGCATCTGCCCACGGCCTGACAGCAAGCCCCTTCAAATCCGCCTACATCGCGGCAAAACATGGCGTGGTTGGTCTGTCGAAAACCGTCGCACTTGAAACAGCCGGGCAGGGCATCACTTGTAACGCCATCTGCCCGGGCTATGTGCTGACGCCCTTGGTCGAGGCGCAGATCCCCGACCAGATGAAGGTCCACAACATGGACCGTGAAACGGTGGTCCGCGAGGTGATGCTGCTGCGCCAGCCGTCGCGCCAATTCGCCACCACCGAACAAATCGGCGGCACCGTGGTCTATCTGTGCAGCCCCCATGCCGATCAGGTCACCGGCACCACAATCTCGATCGATGGTGGCTGGACGGCGCTTTGAAGGCGCAACACAGTCTCAGGGCCGCAGCGGGTTGGCCTTTGCCAGTCTGTCAAAGGCCATAAGGCTGTCCACCAAAGCCTTCATTTCGTCCAGCCGGACCATGTTCGGGCCGTCCGATGGGGCGTTGTCGGGGTCTTCATGGGTCTCAATGAACACGCCGGCAATCCCCACCGCCACGGCGCAGCGGGCCATAACCGGAGCAAATTCGCGCTGGCCGCCAGTCTTGTCGCCAAGGCCGCCCGGTTGCTGGACCGAATGGGTGGCATCCATGATCACGGGGTAGCCGGTTCGTGCCATGATGGGCAGGCTACGCATGTCGGCAACCAGCGCGTTGTAACCAAAACTGACGCCACGTTCGGTCAGCAATATCCGCTCGTTGCCCGTGGATGCGACTTTTTCGGCGACGTTTGCCATGCCTTCGGGGGCAAGAAACTGACCCTTCTTGATGTTCACCACAGCACCGGTTTCCCCAGCAGCGATCAAAAGGTCGGTCTGGCGACACAGGAATGCGGGGATCTGGATGACGTCCACGACCTTTGCTGCGATACGGGCCTGTTCGATGTCGTGGATGTCCGTCAAAATCGGCATGCCCATAGCCTGCACGGACTGCAAGACCTTTAGCCCCTCGTCCATACCCAGTCCGCGACGACCCTTTAGCGAAGTGCGGTTGGCTTTGTCGTAGCTGGCCTTGAAGACGTATTGCGCGCCGGCAGCAGCGCAAATCTCTGCCATCACTCCGGCAATCATCTGGGCGTGATCAAGGCTTTCCAGCTGGCATGGCCCGGCAATCATCAAGAGCGGCCTGTCGTTCGAAACCGTCAGGCCGCCGATTTTTACGTCTTTCATGAACTTACCCCGAGACCTGTTCGCGCAGAATGGCGATCGTCATAGAGATCATCAGGTAGATGCCGCCAAAGATCAACATGACCACCAGCGTGTTTTCAAACGCCCGCGGGTAGGTCGGGTCGTCCGGCGGCTCTGGGTTTACAGAAACGGACAGATAGCGGGTCTGGCGGTTCGCTTCGATCCGCGAGGTTTCCATTGCCGTCGTCGCCTGAGAAAGCATCAACTGCCGCGTCAGCACCTCAGCCTGGGCCACCGCCAAGTCGCTTTGTATCGACGCAATTGAGGGGCCATTGGTGCCGTCGACCGTCAGCTTTTGCCGCATCTGGCCAATCTGGTCGGTCAACGTCGCAATGCGCCGGATAACTGGGTCCATCCGCGCCTTGTTGGGCGTCGGGTTCGATTGCATCTGCGCCAGCGACAGTTGCTCCTGCGTCATCTGGCCTTCCAGTGCCGCGATTTGTGTGGTGATAAGTCCAGCTTCGACATCGGAACTGAGCGTCTTGTACTTCTCTTGCAGACCGACAAGGTTGCTCTGTGAAAGCTCCAGCTTCCTCTGGGCATCGGCAAAACTCTCGGCCGCCATTTTTTCCTGATCACCGCGCAGGCGGCTTGTCAGGTGATCAACTTGTTCTTCCGCATAGCGGATCAGCGCCTTTGAAAACTCTACCGATTTTTGCGGCGTAGAGGCCGAAACCTCCATCTTGATGACGCCCTCGGTCGGGTCGTAAGAAATTTTGACATAGCGTTTGAAGGTTGCATAGGTCGAGGTGTTCGACGCTTTCGGATCAAGCCGCTGGATCGGATCGATGTTCGGATCAGAAAAATGGGCGCGGAACCCATTGTCGCGGTCAAGCCGCTCCATCGCTTCTGGCGATTGCAGGTAGCCTTGCACCACCACCGAATCTTGCGAGGTCGCAAAGCTGGTGCCGGTAAACAAGCTGGAGATGGCAGAGGTCGCGGTGGATTGCTGGATGACGAATTCGGATTTCGTCGCGTACATCGGTGTTGCCACCACAAAGAAATACCAGCCCGCTATGAACGTCGGCAGCAGAACGAACACGGCTATTTTCGCCCACATCAGGGCGACACGGCGGCGACGGCGGGCAATGATGTCCGCCTGAATACGGCGCACCTCTGCGATATGGGTCTGTTCAACCCGGACTTCGGTCGAGGGGACCGGGATCGGTTTGACGGTCTGCGGCAAGCGGTTTTCGCGGCCCTGCACAGTCAGCGCGCGCGAATCCGATTGGGTCGCAATCGCAAGCTCGGCATCAGCGGATGCAGCAAACTCCAATCGGTCGTCGCTATCGCTGGACACCAGTTCCAGCACGGCAGAGCGTTGGAACGGGTCAATCCCGGCATTCCGCAACAGGCGAACCGCGTCGAAATCCGATGTTGCCGGCAGCCCGTGTTTTTGTGCCATGCGCCGGGCAAGCCGCAACTGCCGCCCTGTCAGCCCTTCGCGGCGGATCGCATCCAGCTCCAACGGTGTGGAGCCATCCTGCGGGTGGGCTATTTCATTTTCTGTCTGAGAGTCGTCTAATGGCGCCCTAGGTTGGTTCTTTTTCGTCTGTTCCGGCGGCAAAAAGCTTTGGTCGCCAAACCCGTCATCGGATTCGTCGGGAAAGAACGCATCGCTGCCGATTTCGAGGGATGTTCGTTTGACCACCGGCACCGGATCAGGCGCAGCAACCGGGTCGCTGCGGCGGGTGCGGAAGCGGCTAACTCTGAGTTTCATAGTCATACAGTCGTTTCGCTTCTTCCAGAGTTTCAAACATGTACAGCTGACCATTCCGCAACACGGCGGCCGACTGACAAAACCGTTCCAGCGTTTTGACCTGATGTGACACCACGATCACAGTCGAGTTTGCCA
>JBDSXE010000282.1:0-3360 GCA_039926325.1 Paracoccaceae bacterium
ATGGCTTGCCCGCAGCCCGCGCAGCCTTTGAAATCGCCTTCACCAGCAGCCCCTGCGCGCCGGGCAGACCGATATCCGACCGTGTCGAGGATTCGCCGGAATGCTCTTTGGCCTCTCCCAAACACAGGACCACGACATCCGCTTCTGCCACCAGCGCGACGGCCTTGGCGAGCATCACCTTCGGGGACTCCGGCCCAATCACCACCGATGGCATCGACGCGTTATGCACGTTCAGGCGGCTGGCTAGGTTCGGATCATCGACAATGTTGCAGCCCTTGGCATGCAGCACAAAACCCGTCGCAGCCGCACGTATCCCCTCCAGCAGCGTGACCGAATGATCGGGCATGACGTCCAGCGCCCAAGTGCCCTGCATGTCGATCCGGCTGTCCGCCAAAGGCCCGATCACCGCGATCCGACCCTCGGTTGCAAGCGGCAACACCCCGACATTCTTCAGCAGAACGCACGACTTGGCGGCCGCTTCCCGCACCAGCGCCACATTTTCACGGGTATAGGTCACGCGGTCACGCAGGGCGCGATCCAGCCCGATATAGGGGTCATCGAACAGCCCAAGGCGGTGTTTCGCCAGCAGAACAGTCCGACAACGCGCGGAAATCTCATCCTCAGTCACTGGACCAAACGCGAAAGCCCCGCCTTCCGCATCCTGAAATCGTTCGGGGTGGCTGATGCCGTCCTCGACCAATCCTGACAGGTATTTCAGGAATGACTGGCTGACGAGGTCGATGTTGACCCCACATTTGAAGGCAAGATACGCCGCCTCCCGCCCGTTCGCCGCTATTCCGTGGTTTATAAGTTCAGGGTCGATTGCGGTGAAGTCGGTCACGATCATGCCATCAAACCCGAACCGCCCGCGCAGCACGTCGACCAGAAGCGCCCGGTTTGCAGTGGCCGGGATATCGTTGATGGTGTTGAATGAGACCATGACCGCTCCAGCCCCAGCCTCGATTCCGGCGCGGAACGGGTCTATCACCCGGCAAAGCGTTGCCGTGCTTGCCTCGACCCCGGCATAATCGCGCCCTGCCATCGCCAGCCCGTAGCCCGCGAAATGCTTGAGCGTCGCGATGAACCTGTCAGGCCGCGCAAGATCGCCATCGGAACCCTGATAGGCCCGGACGATGGTTTCTGCGATCCTCATCCCCAAGTACGGAAGTTCACCATTCCCCTCGGCTATCCGCCCCCACCGCGCGTCGTAACAGATGTCTAGCATCGGCGCCCAGTTGATGTTCACCCCATCTGTGCGCGCCTCGCGGGCGGTCATCTGATTGATCCGTGCAATCAGGTCCAGATCCCAGCTGCACGACAGCGCCAGCGGTATCGGCCCGCCCGTCCGGTAGCGTTGAATGCAATCGCGCCCGAAAAACAACGGAATGCCGTTCGGCCCCTCGTTGATCGCAAGCTCTTGCAAGACCCGCCGATCCAGCACATCGGCCCCCGCGGAAACGCCGCAAACCTGCCCGCGCCGGATCATGGTTTCCGCATCTACCGAAGCGGACACACCAGTGGTGTCGATGCCAGAGCCGCCCGGATAGTTCAGCTGGCCGATCTTTTGATCCAGCGTCATCCGCGCCAGCAGTGCATCCGCAAAGGCAGCTGCCCCGGCCTTGTCAGTCATGCGGCACTCCCCGGCTTGCGACTGTCCCGAACCGGAACACGTCTGTTCAGCCGTCACAGGGCCGATACGCCCTTAATGGTCTGCAGAGGCGGTCCGGTCAATCATACGAACAAAGTCAGTGTGCTGCGGGGGCTGGCCCGCCCGGCTTTCGCATCAGCAATGCAAACCCTGCGAGTGATGCAAACAGGACTGCCAGCAGAAAGAACACATCCATGAACGACAGCATCCGCGCTTGTTGAGTCACGCGGGCGACCATCTGGGCCAGCGCCGCCGTGTGCCCGTCAAGACCCTTCGCGGTCAGGCCCTGCGCCATCGTGGTCAGTTCCCGTGTGGCCTCTGGGTTCGACCAGCTCACATCATCGGCCAGTCGCGCATAGTGCAGCTTGCCGCGTTGCATCAGCACCGTGTTGATCAGCGCCAACCCCACCGCACCGCCCAGATTGCGCGTCAGGTTGAACAGGCCCGACGCGTTCTTCATCCGCTCTGGCGGCAGGGTGCCCAAGGCCAGATTGTTGATCGTCACCATGCACAGCATCAGCGACACGCCGCGCAAGATCTGCGGCACCAACAGTTCGCGGAAATCCCAGTCCGCCGTGATGCCAGTCAGCATCCAGCTGCTGAACGCAAAACCCACGAAACCGATCATGATCATGATCCGCATGTCGACCTTGCGCGACAGCATACCTGCAAAAGGTGCGGTAAAGAACATTGCCAGCCCGCTGACAAACATGGTCTGGCCAATCATCAGACTGTCGTAGCCCCGGATTTGCCCCAGATACAGCGGGTAAAGGTAGGTCAGCCCATACAGGCCCGCTCCCATCACAAAGGAAAACAGCGAACCAAAGGCAAAGTTCACATCCCTGAACGCCCGCAGGTCTACCACTGGCTCCTCGACCGTGAAGGCCCGCCAAAAGAACGCCAGCGCCCCCACGACCAGAACCATCGAAAAGCTGAAAACGCTTGGGTCGTTCAGCCAGTCGTTGCCCGGACCCTCCTCCAGCACGTACTGGAACGATCCCAGAAAGGCGATCATCGCGAACAGCCCGGTCCAGTCAAACTTGCGAAACAGGGGGAAGTTCGGCTTGTCAAAATCAATAAGTAACCAAGCGGCAATTGCCACCGCGATGCCCGGCGGCACGTTCACCAGAAACAGCCAGTGCCACGACAGCGTATGGCTAAGATAACCGCCAATGGTGGGCCCGATGGTTGGGGCCAGTGTGGCGACCAATCCAATGATGGGCGAAACGATGGCCTGCTTTGACTTGGGAAAGATCGTGAAGGCCGCAGTAAACACACTGGGAATCATACCGCCGCCAAGAAAGCCTTGCAGGCAGCGGTACACGATCATCTGATCAATGCTGCTGGCCGTCGCGCACAGAAAGCTGGCAATCGTGAAACCCGCCGCCGAAATGCTGAACAGCAGACGCGTTGACAGCACCCGGCTCAGGAAACCCGACAGCGGGATCATCACGACTTCTGCGATCAGGTAGGCAGTTTGAACCCATGAGATTTCGGAAGAACTGGCGCTCAGACCCGCCTGAATTTCGGCCAGCGAAGCAGAGACGACCTGAATGTCCAGGATCGCCATGAACATGCCGAACACCATCGCGAGAAACCCCGCGAGCTGGCGTGGCGTCACGCCGATCCACTCCATCGGCTCGGCGTCGCGACTGAAAAAGCCGCCGGATGTCGTTGCGGAACTTGTCATCGGTCACCTCGGTGGCAGCGCG
>JBDSXE010000283.1:0-3879 GCA_039926325.1 Paracoccaceae bacterium
GTTTGGCTTGCACGACTTCTTGCGAGGCGACCATCTCGGACACGACAAGGCCCGCGCCAAATGACGCCACCAGCCGACGCCACGGCAAGTCGGTGATCCCCGCCATCGGTGCCAGCAGCACTGGTGGGGTCAATGTAAGGTCGCCCAATTGCACCGACTGTTCCTTCTTTTTCATGTCTAACTAGGCTGTCCGGAAGAAAATGGCAAAGGCAGGCGGGAATGTTTTGCCTGAAATTCAAGCAATGCCTAAAAAATGTGCGGCGTTGCCTCAATTTCCGACCGATTGTCAGAAGCAGGGCGCTGGCCTATTGAGGGGCAGTTGCAGGGGGGACCATGACCACAGCCGCCATCATTGTCGCCGCCGGACGCGGACTGCGGGCCGGGGGCGAGTTGCCGAAGCAGTGGCAGATACTGGGCGGCCTGCCCGCTGTGGCGCATTCCTTAGCGGCATTTGCGGGGATGTTGCGAGTTTTGGTCATTCACCCGGACGACCTGTTGCGGGCGGAAGCTTTGCCGGGCGGGGCGGAACTGGTCGAGGGGGGTGCTACACGCACCGCATCAGTTCGCGCCGCACTAGAGGCATTGGCGGGTCGCGGCATTGCACAGGTTTTGATCCATGATGGGGCGCGGCCATTGGTGTCACGCCTTGTTATTGACCGGGTTCTGGCAGCTTTGGCCCACCACGAGGGTGCGGCCCCTGCCCTGTCGGTTAGCGATGCCTTGTGGACCGGGGCGAACTGTCTGGTGACAGGTACCCGCGACCGCGTGGGGCTATACCGGGCGCAAACGCCGCAGGGGTTTCGGTTCGACGCGATCCTTGCCGCGCACCGGGCCTATGACGGCGAGGCGCTGGATGATGTGGCGGTGGCACGGGCGGCGGGCATGGATGTCGCGATTGTCGAGGGTGACGAAGGCAATCTGAAGCTGACCTACCCCGGCGATTTCGCGCGGGCCGAGGCGATTTTAAGGGGGCGCAGGATGGATGTGCGAACTGGCAACGGCTTTGACGTACATGCGTTTTGTCCGGGCGATCACGTCTGGCTGTGCGGGGTGAAAGTACCGCATGACAAAGGTTTGTTGGGTCATTCCGATGCCGATGTGGGGATGCACGCGCTGACCGATGCGATTTATGGCGCGCTGGCAGAAGGCGATATTGGCCAGCATTTCCCGCCCTCTGATCCGCAGTGGAAGGGTGCCGCCAGCCAGATCTTCCTGAGCCATGCAGCGGGCAGGATGGCGGCGCGGGGGTTCAGGTTGGCGAATGCCGATGTCACGCTGATCTGCGAAAGGCCCAAAGTTGGGCCACACGCGCTGGACATGCGTTTGGCGCTTGCTACCATCTTGGGGGTGGAGGTTGAGCGGATCAGCGTCAAGGCCACCACGTCCGAACGTCTGGGCTTTACCGGGCGCGAAGAGGGGATTGCGGCAATGGCCACGGCAACACTGGTGCAGGCATGAGCAGACTTTTGACGATATTCTTTGGCGCAGGTTTGCTGCGACCGGCTGCCGGCACCTGGGGATCGGCGGTGGCGATCGTGTTGGGTATGCTGATCCTGCGCTATCTGGGGTTTCCGGTGCTGGTCGCGGCCACGGTTGCAGTGACGATCCTGGGGTTCTGGGCCTGTCAGGTGGAACTGGCCAACCGCCCCGGTGAAGACCCCTCCGAAATTGTCATTGATGAGGTGGCCGGTCAGTGGATTGCGCTGCTGTTTCCGGCGGCGGGATTCTACTTTGCCCCAGCGGCACAGGCGGCGATGCAGGCCAGCGGGGGCTGGCTGCCGTGGCCCGCGTGGGTGTTTCCGTTCCTGTTGTTCCGGCTGTTCGACATCTGGAAACCGGGCATTATCGGGCAGATGGACCGTCGGCATGACCCGGCGGGGGTGATGCTGGATGATCTGGTGGCGGGGGTGTTCGCGGGGATCGTTACCGTATTGCTGGCGGCGGCTTACCACATTCCGATGATCCTGATGAAATGATCGCCATCCCCGACCTTCTGCAAACCGCGCGGTACTGGGGCATCACGATTGCCACTGCGGAAAGCTGCACGGGTGGGATGGTGGCGGCGGCGCTGACCGATATTGCCGGGTCGTCGGATGTATTCGACCGGGGGTTCGTCACCTATTCCAACGCGGCGAAGGTGGCGATGCTGGGGGTCAATCCACAGACCCTGACAGAGTTTGGCGCGGTGTCGGAACAGGTCGCTGTCGAGATGGCAGAAGGGGCGATGAAGCACTCCACAGCAACTTTGACAGTTTCGATCACCGGCATCGCGGGGCCGGGCGGATCGGAGTTCAAACCGGAGGGGCGGGTTTGCTTTGCCATCGCCCGCATTCACCATCCAACGCACGTCGAGACAGTGGAGTTTGGTGCGTTGGGTCGTGCCAAAGTGCGAAAAGCGGCGCGAGATCATGCGCTGGCGCTGCTGCTGGCGGCATTGATCTAGGCGTACAGCGCCTTCGCCCGCGCCTCAAATGCCCGGACGACGCGGGTCATTGCCTCATTGAACACCAGCCCGATAACGGCGGCCAGAATGGCGTTGCGAAATTCGAAATCCACATCGAACGTCACTTCGCAACCCGCATCGCGCTGCACGAAGGTCCAAACCGACTTGAGGTGCCTGAACGGCCCGTCAATGTATTCGGTCAGGATCTTGCCCTGCCCCGGCAACAGCGTGACGCGGCTGCCAAAGCGTTCGCGGAACACCTTGAAAGAGATGACAAGATCGGCTTCCAGCACTTCGCCACCCTCACACGGGCCACGGGTGCGGATGCGGGCGGCAGAGTTCCACGGCAGGAATTCGGGATAGCGCGCCACGTCCGCCACCAGATCGTACATCTGCGCCGCGCTGTAGGGCAGTTTGCGGGTTTCGTGGTGGTGAGGCATGATCACTCTTGCGGCGGCTGGCCAGTTGCTTTTGGGTAGGCGGGGCGCAGAAATCAAGGGGACGTCATGCCGCATCGCCCTTACGTGATCGACCAGTTGATATCGGCCAAGGCCATTGCCGCCCGGGTCGAGGTGCTGGCACGCGAGATTACCGCGCATTTCCGGGGCTGCGACAAGCTGGTGGTGGTGGGCCTGCTGCGTGGATCGTTCGTGTTCATCGCTGATCTTGTCCGAGAGATCGACCTGCCGGTTGAGGTCGATTTTCTGGAGGCGTCCTCCTACGGCGATGCAATGCATTCCAGTCGCGAAGTTCGCATCCTGAAGGATATCCGGGGCGAGATCGCCGGGCGCGATGTGCTGGTTGTCGAGGATATCGTCGATACCGGCTATACGCTGCATCACGTGGTCAATCTTCTGAAGTCGCGCGAACCAGCGCGGCTTGAGGTGTGTGCGCTCTTGGACAAGCCGACCCGCCGTGAGGTTGCGATCAAGGGCACCTGGACCGGGTTCGAGATACCTGACGAGTTCGTCGTGGGCTACGGCATCGACTTTGCACAGCGCAACCGGAACCTGCCCTATATCGGAAAGGTCAGGTTTACTGAGTGATGATGCGGGCTGCCAATCCATGAACCCGATGTGGTTGCTGCGGATGGCGCGTTGGGCGCGGCGGCCGCCGTCGATGGGGCGGGTGAAATTGGTGCTGGTCGTGGTGGCGCTGTGCCTGATGATCGTCGGGATCGAGCATTTCTGGGGGTGGCCTGCGTCGTTGCGGGTGAACGGCCGGGTGCGGTTGCCGAAGGGCTGAGGCTTGCCGAGCACGACTTGTCATGCCACGCTGAACTGACCCAAGCGGGTATCAAGGAACCGTCATGCGTCGTTTGGTCCAGATTGCGATTGTGTTGGCGGTGCTGGGTTTGGCTGCATTCTGGGTCGTGACCATGCCGCATCCACGCGACATGGCCCCCTATGCCGGATTAACCGGCGACACGGTGCATG
>JBDSXE010000284.1:0-4587 GCA_039926325.1 Paracoccaceae bacterium
GTTCAGCACGAATGTCGGCGGTAATGCGATGCACCACATCGCCCGCCTCGCGCTGCAACGTCAGGAACCGCCGGATGATCGACGCCCGCGCTTCGAAATTCAGCACGCGAAACGCCAGATCCTCCAGCTCTTCGCGCATCCATTGCATACCCATCCGGCCTGCGAGTGGCGCGAAAATCTCCATCGTCTCGCGCGCCTTTTGGGCCTGCTTTTCGACGGCCATGCTCTTGATGGTCCGCATATTGTGCAGACGGTCGGCCAGCTTGACCAGAATGACCCGCAAATCCTTGGACATCGCCATGAACAGCTTGCGGAAATTCTCAGCCTGCTGGGATTGCGCCGACGACAGTTGCAGGTTGGTCAGTTTGGTGACGCCATCGACCAGTTCGGCGACCTCGTGGCCAAACAGGCGATCCACCTCGGAATAGGTTGATTTGGTGTCTTCGATGGTATCATGCAAAAGCGCCGTCACGATGGTCGCATCGTCCAGTTGCTGTTCAGTCAGGATCGCGGCAACCGCGACCGGATGGGTAAAATACGGCTCACCGGATTTCCTGACCTGACCTTCATGCATTTTCGTGCCGTAGGCATAGGCCCGGCGCAAAAGGTCTTCGTTGGTCCGCGGATTGTAATTGCGGACGAGGGCGATCAGGTCATCGACGTCGATCATCCTCGTCCCGCTTTCAGGCTCAGTTGTCGCCCTGGGCTTCCATCAAGGCGCGCAGCAGCTTTTCTTCCGACATGTCGTCCTGCATCGGGCGGTCAATCTCGCCCGACATCAACAGTGCCATCTGATCTTCTTCCGGCTCGTCGACTTCGATCTGGGTCTGGTGGCTTTCGATCATCCGCTCGCGCAGGGACGACGCAAGCTGCGTCTCGTCCGCAATTTCGCGCAGCGCCACAACCGGGTTTTTGTCATTGTCGCGGTCGACCGTGGCGGCAGAACCTGCCTGAATCTCGCGGGCCCGGTGGGCCGCCAGCATTACCAGTTCGAACCGGTTCGGAACCTTGTCAACGCAATCTTCAACCGTCACGCGGGCCATGTCTGCTCCAATCGAGGTATGGGGGCTCGGGAAGTGGCTATCTAAGCGCATGGGTCAGGGTTGACAAGCGGCAATTCCATGCAATTTCGCCTGTTAAATCGGGGTAACTGCCGCAATATCCGCCGGTTGAAGCCGTGCAAGCATCTGCGTCACCGTCAGCCCCAGCAACGGATGCCGCCAATCAGGCGCCACATCGGCCAAAGGCACCAATACAAACGCCCGATCCTGCAAACGCGGATGCGGCAGAATCAACTGCTCTGGTGCGCACAGCTTCTGCTCCGCCAATGGCAAATTGCGCCACTCAGCCTGCGTGGCTGCATCGGGATGAACCTGATCCTCGAACGCCAGCAAATCCAGATCCAGCACCCGCTGTCCCCAACGCTGCTCACGCACCCGGCCGAATTGTGCCTCGACTATATGCAGACGGGCCAAAACCTCTGCCGCCCCCTCCCGCACCTCGACCAAGGCCGCCGCATTCACATAGTCCGGGCCCGCTCCCGCCGGGAAGCAGGGCGAGGCGAACAACCTGCTCATCCGCCGAATCACCATGCCATGACCAGACAACGAGGTTGCAGCAGATCGGATGATTTCTGCCGATTCCGCGGCGTTCACCGGCAAGTTTGAGCCGAAAGCGACCAATACGTGTTGGAACTGACGCATGTTAAGGAATACACTTTCGTATAGGGCTACTTGTTTGCATTAAAAGTGACTGTTACTTGACGAATATGCGGTATGAAATTTGTATTATTTCAGGCCGGCCGCTGTTCGAATGGCGAAAGAATTGAGGGGAAAATAAATGTTTTACAAGGACGAAAGGCTCGCACTTTTCATTGACGGATCCAATCTATATGCGGCCGCAAAGTCGCTGGGTTTCGACATTGATTACAAACTGTTGCGTCAGGAGTTCATGCGCCGGGGTCGCCTGCTGCGCGCGTTCTACTATACCGCCTTGCTTGAAAATGACGAATATTCGCCGATTCGCCCGTTGGTGGACTGGCTGAATTACAACGGCTTCACGATGGTCACGAAGCCGGCCAAGGAATACACCGACAGCCAAGGCCGCCGTAAGGTCAAGGGCAACATGGACATTGAACTGACCGTCGATGCGATGGAGCTTGCCCCGCGTGTCGATCACATTGTTTTGTTCTCTGGCGACGGTGATTTCCGGCCGTTGGTGGAAAGCCTGCAACGTCAGGGCGTCCGCGTTTCGGTGGTCTCTACCATTCGTAGCCAACCGCCGATGATTGCCGATGAACTGCGTCGGCAGGCCGACAACTTCATCGAACTTGACGAACTGCGCGACGTTATTGGCCGCCCACCGCGCGAGCCGCGCCCGATGGACCGTGAAGAAGTCAGCATCGAAGCCAAGTGACGGTTTCGGATGTAATTTTAGGGCCGGGGCAGACGACTGCTCCGGCCCTTGCCATGCCGTCGCGCGATTTCGACGGCGGCCTGCTCAGCCGCCTTAGCTTCACGCTGACCAAAGCGGACGCGCTGGCCTATCTGTATCTGCCACGCCCCCGCTCGCGCGCAGCCAAAATCGCCCGAACCTGCTGGTTCCTTTCAGGCGGCGCACTGACCGGGATGTTGCCCGAAAACCTGACCGGCCCGCCGCAATCCGTCCGCTTCATCGCGGTGTTGATCGCCGTTCTGGCCGTCCAGTTCACCTTGATGCTGACGGCTCGCGCACTAAAACGGCAGTGGCAGGCCCAACGCATGATCCCGCACCCGCGCCCCGCCGTGTTTGAAGAATGGACCGATTGCGTCGCCGGAACTGCACTGGACGGCCCCGACGAAAATTACCTCTCGCCCGAACTGATTGGCGAAATTGTGGATACGCCGACCCACATTTTCATCCTCAGCGGTCAAACCACCATCACCCTGCCCAAACGCGTCGTGGAAAATTCTGCCGCGATGGTCGTGCATCTGCGCGAACTTGCCAAAGGCCCGTATTACTTCGACCCCTGACACTGGACGTCGCCGCGTTGGCCCATTAGGTCTGGCCTCATGCAAAGCCTGCCAAGCCTTACCCTTTACCTTGCCGCGCCACGCGGCTTTTGTGCTGGCGTGGACCGGGCGATCAAGATTGTCGAACTGGCGATCCAGAAATGGGGTGCGCCGGTTTATGTGCGGCACGAGATCGTCCACAACAAATACGTCGTCGACGGTCTGCGTGCCAAAGGGGCGATCTTTGTCGAGGAACTGGCAGATTGCCCGCCCGACCGCCCGGTGATCTTCTCTGCCCACGGTGTCCCGAAATCCGTGCCGGCCGAGGCTGAACGGCGTCAGATGATCGCCGTTGATGCCACCTGCCCGTTGGTCACGAAAGTCCACAACGAAGCCGCCCGCCACCACGAGGCTGGCCTGCAAATGGTGATGATTGGCCATCAGGGCCACCCCGAAACCCTGGGCACGATGGGCCAACTGCCACCCGGCGAAGTCCTGCTGATTGAGACCGCCGAGGATGTCGCCCGCCTGACTGTCCGCGACCCGAACCAACTGGCCTACATCACCCAGACCACCCTGTCGGTCGATGATACGGCTGGCATCGTTGCCGCCCTGCAAGCCCGCTTCCCCCTGATCGTCGGGCCGCACAAGGAAGACATCTGCTATGCCACCACCAACCGTCAGGCCGCCGTCAAGGCCATCGCGCCCAAGATCGACGCGCTTCTGGTGATCGGTGCCCCCAACTCTTCCAACTCGCGCCGTTTGGTCGAAGTTGGCCGCTCCGCCGGTTGCGTCTATGCCCAACTGGTCCAGCGCGCGACGGAAATTGACTGGCGCGCGCTCGACGGGATCAAGTCTGTTGGCGTCACCGCAGGTGCCTCTGCCCCCGAGGAACTGGTGAACGAAGTGATCGCCGCCTTCCACGCCCGCTATCAGGTGACGGTCCAACTGGTAGAAACTGCTCAGGAAAATGTCGAATTCAAAGTGCCGCGGATCCTGCGTGAAGCCTAGGCGCCAGCCTTCTGCTGCGCCTGCCTGCAACTCCCCGCACGCAACTCAAGGAATACAATTCGTGGAATTGATCGCCTACACTGACGGTGCCTGCTCCGGCAATCCCGGCCCCGGCGGTTGGGGCGTGCTGATGCTGGCGCGCGAAAATGGTGCCATCGTCAAGGAACGCACCCTGCAAGGCGGCGAGGCGATGACAACCAACAACCGGATGGAGCTGATGGCAGCGATTTCCGCACTAGAGGCGCTGACCAAACAGTCGGACCTGATCATCATCACCGATTCAGTCTATGTGAAAAACGGCATCACCGAATGGATGGTAGGGTGGAAGCGTAAAGGCTGGCGCACGGCAGGTGGCCCGCCGGTCAAGAATGTCGACCTGTGGCAGCGGCTTGATGCCGCGCAAGCCAAACACAAAGTCGATTGGCGCTGGATCAAAGGCCACGCGGGACACGCCGAAAACGAACGTGCCGACGAACTGGCCCGCGCCGGAATGGCCCCGTACAAACCGAACTTCGCCAAGTAGCGCCGCAGATCCTAAATCCAGTTCAGGTTGATCTTCCCGGACGGCTGATGTTCCGCAATCGTG
>JBDSXE010000285.1:0-4202 GCA_039926325.1 Paracoccaceae bacterium
CGTATATTCTGCACAGGATCAGGCCGCCGAGGACATTCCCCGGCGGCTTTTCTTTTACAACGCCGGTTTCCTGACACAACCCCGCCTGCGCCGCATCCTGACGCTGGTAGGCCACGAACTTTGCCTCGGTTTGCCCAGCCCGGATGACGGGGTCGTTGTCTGGGGCCACTCCTCCTACGCCCATCGCGGCGAGGGTGTGGCCGCCAAACGCAGCGTGCCCCTAATCCGCGTCGAGGATGCCTTTTTGCGCTCCGTTCGCCCCGGTCGCGCCGGCGATCCGCCAATGGGCCTGCTGATCGATCCCCTCGGCGTCCATTTTGATGCATCGTGCCCCTCTGATCTGGAGCAAATCCTTGCCCAGAACCCCTTGGACGATTCGAACCTGCTGACCCGCGCGAGGGATGCTATTGCACGCATTCGGCACCTCGACTTATCTAAATACAACATCCACGACCCCGACCTCGCGCCGCCCCCGCCCAGCTATGTACTGGTGATCGACCAGACCCGGGGCGACGCCTCCATCACCCACGCGGGAGCGTCGGCTGCGACTTTCCGCGAAATGCTTGTCCTCGCGCAAACTGAAAACCCTTCCTCCCGCATCGTGATCAAGTGCCATCCTGAAACCCAATCCGGCCTGCGTCCCGGTCATTTCAACGCCGCCGACACCTCCGCCAATATCACCCTGCTGACCGCCGCCATATCCCCCCATCGCCTGCTGGAAGGTGCGATCGCCGTCTACACCGTCTCTTCGCAACTGGGGTTCGAGGCTGTTCTTGCTGGTCATCGCCCCGTCGTCCTCGGCCAGCCCTTTTATATCGGCTGGGGCCTGACAGACGACCGTAACCCACTGCCCAGGCGCAAGCGCAAGCTGACCAAAACCCAGCTTTTCGCTGCCGCCATGATCATCGCCCCCATCTGGTACGACCCATGCCGCGACCGTCTGTGCCAGTTGGAGGATGTCATCGACCAGCTGCAGGCTGAAACCCGCGCCTTTCGCCAAGATCGCCACGGCCACGTCGCCGCTGGGATGCGCCTGTGGAAACGCGGCCGCCTGCAAGATTTCTTCGGTCATGAAAAGCCGCTGATCTTTCAGAACGACCCCATCCGCGCCGCCAAGATCGCCGCACAAAAGCACCGCTCTTTGCTGATTTGGGCCAGTAAAGCCCCCGCCAACCTGCAAGCCTTGCGTGTCGAGGACGGTTTTCTGCGTTCGCGCGGCCTTGGCGCCAACCTGATCCCGCCCCTCAGCCTCGTGACCGACGACCTTGGCATCTACTATGATCCCACGACCGAAAGCCGCCTTGAATACCTGATTAAATCCCCCTCGCCCCCCGGCGGTGACACCCGCGCCAAGGCCCTCGTCGCCAGGCTGATCGCCGCCCACGTCAGCAAATACAACCTCCCAGGTACCGTACCTGAGATTCCAGTTGGCTACCGCATACTCGTCCCCGGTCAGGTAGAGGATGACGCATCGATCCGTCTTGGCACGACGGACGTCAGCACCAACCTTGCCCTGCTGCAAGCCGCCCGCGCTGCCAACCCGAATGCCATCATCATCTACAAACCCCATCCCGACGTAGAGGCCGGCCTGCGCCCTGGCACCATCGGCGCATCAGACCTGCGAAATCTGGCCAACATCTACGCCACCCACGCCGATCCCATCGCCCTGATCAACGCCTGTGATGAAGTGTGGACGATGACTTCGCTACTGGGATTTGAGGCGATGATCCGCAGCAAACCCGTCACCTGCCTCGGCGTACCGTTTTACGCTGGCTGGGGCCTCACGCGCGACCTCGGCCCCATTCCGGAACGCCGCCTGCGTGCGCCCGATGGCCACCTGCTGCCGCGCCCCGACCTCGCCCATCTGGTACACGCCGCCCTGATCGCCTATCCGCGCTACTACGACCCCATCAGCCGCCTCCCCTGCCCACCCGAAGTCGCCGTAGAGCGCCTCGCTTCAGGCGAACTTCCCCGGCCCGGCCTCCCGCTTCGCCTGCTCGCCAAACTGCAAGGCGCTTTCGCCAGCCGCGCCCACTTCTGGCGCTGACCCCCCAATGCATCTTTTCCCGCCGTTACCTCAGTCGGTGCGCCATCGGTCCAAGCACCAATGGATGCGGTGGGTGTGAAGCGCCAAGCAGTGCAGCCGGTGCCACGATGCACCCCCGCGCGGTCGCAACAATGAAACCCGCGCAACGCTGACGCGCCGCCACCTCGAAAATGCATCAGTAAATATACCGGATCTGTTCCATCCAGAACCGCTCCATCCGTTTCAACGCGCTGTTGATCGTTTCCATCATCTCCGGATCGATCACCCCACGTTTGCCCAATATTTCGGAATGCCGCGCGAACAGCACGGCGATTTGTCCGCGCACCCGTCGGCCCTTTTCGGTCAACCGGACCCGCACCGACCGCCGGTCGATTTCCGACCTCTGATGATGCATGTACCCCAAATCCACCAGCTTTTTGAGGTTATAAGATACGTTGGACCCCTGGTAATACCCGCGGGTTTTCAACTCCCCCGCTGTCACCTCGTTCTCGCCGACGTTGTACAGCAGCAGCGCCTGCACAGAGTTAATTTCCAGCAATCCCAGCCGTTCGAACTCGTCCTTGATCACGTCCAACAGCAGACGGTGCAGCCGTTCCAGCATCGACAGGTTGTCAAGATATCCGGCCAGCAAGGCTTTTTGCGATCCATCCAACAGGGGCGCGTGCAAGGTCATTATCGTGTCTCCGCAACTCAGGGAATTCCTGAGTTCTCGGAACAAACTTCGCTAAAAACATCAACAAATCATGAACACTGACCGGATTTACAACAATTTCCGCACTCAGATTCCGCGCAACCTCCCCCGGGCAAATACTGAAACCTGTCCGATCAACCCGGCAAATGCGTCCGGCGCGGCCTGCTGCCCCATCACCCACCGGCTCAAGTCCTGATCATTCTCGTCCAGCAGCAAATCATACGCCACCAACTCTGCCTCACCCATCGCCGCCAGATGCGCGTCGGCATAGGGGCCCAGCACCAGATCCATCTCTTTGGTCCCGCGCCGCCATGATCGCATCGCCAGCCGCTTCAGGCGTGCCTCCGCTGTTTCGCCTGCCATATCTGTGCCCTTGCTTGAACCCCGACCCCGCACAGCCTAAGACAGCCCCCGACATACTTAAAGAGCCCCCAACATCCAGTCTGGAGCCTGATATGGCCTTCCTGTCCGACACCCTCGCCCGCGTCAAACCTTCGCCCACCATCGCCGTCTCGACCAAGGCGGCGGAACTCAAGGCGCTGGGCCGCGACATCATCGGCCTTGGCGCAGGTGAACCGGACTTCGACACGCCGCAAAACATCAAGGACGCTGCCAAACGCGCCATTGATGCTGGCAAAACCAAATACACTGCCGTCGATGGCATCCCGGAACTGAAGGCCGCGATCTGCAGCAAATTCCTGCTGGAAAACGGCCTGACCTACACCGCCAATCAGGTCTCGGTCGCTACGGGGGGCAAGCAAATCCTGTACAACGCGCTGATGGCAACCTGCAATCCGGGGGACGAAGTCATCATTCCCGCGCCGTATTGGGTCAGTTATCCCGACATGGTTTACCTCGCCGGCGGCACCCCGGTCGCCATCACCTGCGGCATCGAGAACAACTTCAAATTGACCCCGGATCAGCTTGAAGCGGCCATCACCCCGAAAACCAAATGGTTCATCTTCAACTCGCCCTCCAACCCGACCGGCGCCGGCTATAGCCGCGACGAGCTCAAGGCGCTGACAGACGTTCTGATGCGCCACCCGCAGGTCTGGGTGATGAGCGATGACATGTACGAACACCTGACCTTTGACGACTTCAAGTTCGCCACCCCGGCAGAGGTCGAGCCCGGCCTGTACGACCGCACTCTGACCTGTAACGGCGTGTCAAAAGCCTATGCGATGACCGGCTGGCGCATCGGTTATGCGGCGGGTCCGGTGTCGCTGATCAAGGCGATGGCGATGATCCAGTCGCAGTCCACCTCGAATCCGTCCTCGATCAGCCAACATGCCGCCCTCGAAGCGCTCACCGGCCCGCAGGATTTCCTGGCACCCAATCGCAAACTGTTTCAGGGCCGCCGTGATCTGGTGGTTTCGATGCTCAATCAGGCCAAGGGCATCCGTTGCCCGCGTCCCGAGGGCGCTTTCTACGTCTATCCCGACATCTCGGGCTGCATGGGCAAGG
>JBDSXE010000286.1:0-4608 GCA_039926325.1 Paracoccaceae bacterium
TTCGCCGTCCACCACGCCCGACATGTAGACCGGCGGGCCCCAGGATTTGAGATGGCTGACGATTTCCTCGACCTCTTCATCGCTGACAAAGGGGCCGTGGATGCGGCTGACCTTGCCGCCGCCTGCCATGTTGAGCATGTCGCCCATGCCGAGGAGTTGTTCGGCACCTTGTTCGCCAAGGATGGTGCGCGAGTCGATCCGTGAGGTGACCTGGAAGGAGATCCGCGTGGGGAAGTTGGCCTTGATCGTGCCGGTGATGACGTCGACTGACGGGCGCTGGGTCGCCATGATCAGGTGGATGCCGGAGGCGCGAGCCATCTGAGCGAGGCGCTGGATGCAGGCCTCGATTTCCTTGCCCGCGACCATCATCAGGTCGGCCATCTCGTCCACCACGACCACGATATATGGCAGGGTGACGGGCTGAAATTCGTCGGTTTCGAATACGGGTTCGCCAGTGTCTTCGTCAAAACCGGTCTGGATGGTGCGTTTGAACATCTCACCCTTGGCCAAGGCTTCGCGGACGCGGCCGTTGAAGCCTTCGATGTTGCGGACGCCGGTTTTGGACATCTTGCGGTAGCGTTCCTCCATCTCTGACACGACCCATTTCAGGGCCACGACGGCCTTTTTGGGGTCGGTGACGACGGGGGAGAGGAGGTGGGGGATGCCATCGTAGACGGAGAGTTCCAACATCTTGGGGTCGATCATGATCAGGCGGCATTCCTCGGGTGACAGTTTGTAGAGGAGCGACAGGATCATGGTGTTGATGGCGACGGATTTGCCGGAGCCGGTGGTGCCCGCGATCAGAAGGTGGGGCATTTTGGCGAGGTTGGCGATGATGGGCTCGCCGCCGATGTCTTTGCCGAGGGCGAGGGGCAGGCGCATCGAGCTGTCGCCAAAGTCGCGGGCGGCGAGGATTTCGCGCAGGACGACCTTTTCGCGCACGGCGTTGGGGAGTTCGATGCCGATGACGGTGCGGCCGGGGACGGTGGAGACGCGGGCACTGAGGGCGGACATGGAGCGGGCGATGTCGTCGCTGAGGCCGATGACGCGGGAGGCTTTGAGGCCCGGGGCGGGTTCCAGTTCGTACATGGTGACGACGGGGCCGGGGCGGACGGAGGTGATCTCGCCTTTGACACCATAGTCATCCAGCACGGATTCGAGCATGCGGGCGTTTTCCTCTAGCGCCTCATGGCTGAGGGCGCTGCGGGGGATCGAGACGGGGGTGGAGAGCAGCGAGAGCGGGGGGAGTTCGTAGGCGGGGGTTTTGTCATCGAAACGCAGGGTGGGCTGCGATTCCGCGATGGCTTGTTTCGACGGGGTCGGTTTTTTGACAATGGGTTGGACCAGTTGAGAGGCGGCGACGCCACGCTTTTCGGCAACCAGCGGCGCGTAGGCGATCGGCGAGGGATCGTAGTCGCGTTCGTAATTGTCGGTGTCCCATTCGGCAGCGATGGGTTGTTCGTCATCCGGCCATTCCTCCTGCGGAATGAGGGTGATGCGCGGGGCAGGGCGGGTGTCGGCGATCAGCGGTTGCGGGCTGCGTGGGCGGGACACCACAGGCGGCTCACGCCGCGCGATGGCGGCGGCGACCGGGGTCAGTTGCGCGGCGGGTTCCAAAGTGCGGCGGCGGATGGCGGTAGAGATGCGGTCCTTGATGCGGTCTTCGGTTGGCATCGGCGCAGTTTGCGCGTGGTACGAGAGCGACGGTTCGATCAGCTCATACTCCGGCTCGACGTCGCGGCGCAGCAGGATCGGCAGGCGGGCCAGCAGACCCAGCTTTTCCTTGGGGGCTGCATAGTGCGGCGCTTCGGCCAAGGGTTCAGCATAGCGCGAGTCGGCGCGCAGGGATGTCGGGCGGCCGTAGCCGTCGGACCGGACGTCGGCCATCGGGGCGGCGCGGGTCGCTTCGTTGCGGCGGATCGGCCGGGGTTCGGTGGGCAGGGCGGCGGCCTGCTCTGCCGCGATAGCGCGGCGTTCCCGTGCGCGGTCGGCAAGCGCCTGTGCTGCCAGCACGCCACCTTGAGCGGTTTTGCCCATGAGCGCCAGTACGCCGGTATAAGCCACGATCAGACCCAAAATCAGAAACCTGCCGATCTGCACCATTTCGCGGATGTTGAATCCGGTGACGAACAGCATCATGGCGAGGAATGCAAACGCCATGATCAGCGACACGATCTTGATGGCGACTGCAGCGCCGCCGGGGACGATGCCGAGAAGTGAGCCAAGGATGGTATCGCCGAAGAGGCCGCCAAGACCAAAGCTGTGCGTCCATCCTGCGCCGGGGACCAGCGTGGCGCAGTAGACCGAACCAAGTGCTACTGCGATGACGGCGAACACCACGCGGCTAAGCGCACGTTCGGCACCACGATGGGCGGCAAACCGCACACCCCACGCAAAGATTACCGCGGGGATGCCCCAGGCACCCATACCGCCGATGATGACGAGGGTGGACGCAATGGCCGCGCCAAGACGGCCAAGGACGTTGTGCGCGGGGGCGTCAGTGGCAACCATCCAGCCCGGATCATCGGGCGAATACGATATCAGCATCAGCGCGAACACACCGGCAATGCACATGAGCAAGATACCCAGCAATTCGCGGCCACGCCGTTCCAGCATCACCTGCATCCCCTGATCCAGTAGGGGATCGCGCTGCCGAACCTGATATGATGCCATCTGCTAAGCCCTCACCGATATAGGCAGTCACGAAGCTGCGTGAGCCCGTGCTGCATTTCTTCTTTTGGAGCCACCAGAGCGACCCGAATGTAATTCTTGCCGGGATTATCCCCAGCCACTTCGCGCGACAGGTAAGCGCCTGGCAATACCCGGACGCCGGTCTCGCGCCATAGTTTCACGGCTGCCGCCTCGCCATCATCAACCGGAAGCCACAGAAAAAAACCGCCTTCGGGCACCCGAAACCCTTGCAGGCCCGCAAAGACCTGATCGGCGATGCGGAATTTGTCCTGATACAGCTTGCGGTTTTCGGTGACGTGGGTCTCGTCGTTCCAAGCGGCCTCTGAGACCTTCTGGATCGGCAGGGGCAGGGGGGCACCGGCAAAGCTGCGAAGCTTGCGGATTTGCGCCATGCCAAGAGGGCCGCCAGCGACGAAACCAGAGCGCAAGCCGGGCAGATTGGAACGCTTGGACAAAGAATGGAATGCAAAGACGCGTTCGGGATCTGTCTGGGTTTCTTCGGCCATTTGCAGGATACCGACGGGGGCATCGCGACGCCAGATATCTGAATAGCATTCATCAGCGAAGATCACGAAATCATGCTTTTCCGCCAGCGCCAGCAGGGTTTTCCAGTAGTCGCGGCTGGCAACAGCGCCCTGCGGATTTGCGGGCGAGCAGAGATAGGCGATGGTGGTGCGGTCGAGAACTTCTTGGGGAAGCGCCGCGTAGTCGGGCAGAAAGCCGGTGGCCGCTGTGGCGGGTACGAAACGCGGTTCGGCGCCCGTGGTGACAGCGGCGACGGCATAGACCTGATAGAATGGGTTCGGCATCAGAACGACCGGTGTCTGGCCATTCTTGCGTTCGGGCGCGATGGCCAGGGCGGCGTTGAAAAGACCCTCCCGAGTGCCGTTCAGGATCATGATGCGGTTTTCCGCAACGGTCGCGCCGTAGCGCCGGGCGATCCATTTCGAGATGGCGGTCAGAAGTTCGGGCGTGCCATCGTTCGGCGGGTAGACACCGAAGCCAGCGATGTTGGCGGCAAGGATGGGGGCCACGAAATCGGGCATCGGATGGCGTGGTTCGCCAATGGTCATGGCAATAGCGGGACCACCCGGCGCATGGGCGTCCAGCAGCTTCCGCAGGCGCGGAAACGCATAGTCCGGCAGGTTCGAAAACCGCTCTGGATACGCCATATATGCCTCAGCTCCCGAGGTCGTCTCGCCCCGCTTGGGGGGACACTAGCCGCGACAAGGGTAGCGGTCCAGAAAAACCCATGCAGAGCGAGGGTTTGAAGGGTGATGCTGTGGCTTTTTGGCATGGGTGTCAGGCGGCGCGTTGGTGGCCAGCGCCGGGGGTTTCACACCCCCGGACCCCCGTGGGATATTTGTAAAAAGATGAAACGAAATTAGAGTTAAATTTTATACAGTTAGCGTTCAGACGAGGGCGCGTTCTGCGGCTTGGCCCAAGCGGAGCAGGCGTTCCTCTTGATGCGGGCCCATCATCAGGGTGATGCCGCAGGAGGGTTGGCTGGTTGGCAGGGTCAACGCGCATTGGTTGAGCATGTTGCCGATGCGGGTGTTGCGAAGGGCGAGTAGATTTTCGGAGACGAAGTAGTTGGTGTCGGTCATCAGGCGGTCTGCATTGGGTGGCAGTATTGGCGAGGTCGGCAAGATGACGGCGTCGTAACCGGCGATGCGATCGGCCCAGATCTGGCGCAAGATTTCCAAACGCCGCCAGCCGGCGATGTAGTCTGTGGCCTTGACGGTCGCGCCACTTCGGAAGCGTTCCAAGATGCGGGGAAACATCTTTTCCGGCGCGGCTTCAATGGTCTGGCCCCAAATGCCATAGGCTTCGGCGGTGAATAGGATACCGGCGAGGGCTATAGCTTCTGTCACCTCGGGGGCATCGAGGCGGGTGATCTGAGCACCGGCTTTGGTG
>JBDSXE010000287.1:0-2846 GCA_039926325.1 Paracoccaceae bacterium
TGCTATGCCACCACCATCGGGCGTCAGTTCGGTGAAGGCTTCCTGACCGGCGACGCGATGACTGCAGCCTGCATGTACCTGACCGTAGTTGCTGAAACCGCCTTCACCAACACGCTATTCGTCGCGATGCCCTCCGAAGCCGCCCGCAATGGCGACTATGCTTTGCCGACCGTTTTCTTGTCGGTGCAGTCGGACGAGTCGCGCCACATCGGCAACGGCCACTCTCTGATGATGGCCGCGCTGAAAGAGCCGGAAAACCACCTGCTGATCGAACGCGACATGAAATACGCGTTCTGGCAGAACCACGCCATCGTTGACGCCGCCATCGGGACGTTCATCGAATACGGCACCACCGACCGCGACAAGAACAAGGAAAGCTATGCCGAGATGTGGCATCGCTGGGTCTATGAAGACTACTACCGCACCTACATGCTGCCGATGGAAAAATACGGCATCAAGATCCATCATGATGACGTGACCTTGGCATGGGAGCGGATCACCAAGAAGAACTACGTCCACAAGGTCGGGCAGTTCTTTGCGGTCGGCTGGCCGGTGAACTTTTGGCGGATCGAAGCCCAGACCGAGAAAGACTTCGAATGGTTTGAGCACAAGTATCCGGGTTGGTATGCAGAGTTCGGCGAATTCTGGAAATGGTATGCCAAGCTGTCCAAGCCCGGCCAAAAGGTCATCACCTTCAACGAGGAAGTCGGCTACGTCTATCCGCATCGTTGCTGGTCGTGCCTTGTGCCGTGCCTGATCCGCGAAGACATGGTCACGGATACAATCGACGGCCAACTGCACACATTTGCCCACGAAATCGACCGCTGGACCGCTGTCGAGGCGTTCTCGGACGAGTTCCAGGGCCGTCCGACGCCGGCGATGGGTCGCTTCTCTGGCAAGCGCGAATGGGAGACGCTGTATCACGGCGTTGATCTGGCCGACGCGATTGTCGATCTGAACTTCGTGCGCCAAGACGGCAAGACCTTGATCCCGCAACCCCACCTGCGCTTTGATGACAAAGACATGTGGACACTGGATCACGTTCGCGGACACACACTGGGTTCGCCGCTGATCACGCTGCGCGGCATGGACGATGCGACCCGCACGGCGCACCTTGCCGAATACGCCAAGGGTTTCACGATCAACCCCTGTAACTGAACCCCTGCGGGCCGTTTCAAAACGGCCCGCATCACCCCGCATCACTCCGGATTTGCCGGTCGCCGGGCATTCGCCTGATCCCAGAAGGTGACTCTTAATGTCAGAAACCTATACCGTCCGTCTGGAACCCGTCGGCCTTGAGATTGAGGTCGAAGAAGGTGAAACCATACTGGACGCAGCATTTCGCAACGGGGTGTCGCTGCCCCACGGCTGCAAGGTCGGCCAATGTTCGTCCTGCAAATGCCAGCTGGTCGAGGGCGAAGTTGAACTGTTGAAATATTCCACCTTCGCGCTTAGCGATGGCGAGCGTGAGCAGGGTGGAATCTTGCTGTGCCGATCTCTGCCGCAAGAAGACCTGGTCATCGAATTGCTCAACTTCGACGAAGAACTGCTGTCGAAATCCATCGTCGTGAAGAACTTTGCCGGACGGATTTCGCGGATCGAACCACTGACCCATGACATCCGCGCAATCGAGATCGACATCGAAAGCCCGATCAAATTCTGGGCGGGCCAATATGTAGACATCACGGTGAGGACGCAAAATGGGGAGACGATTACGCGCTCGTTCTCCATGGCAAATACGCCGGACCAAACCGAAAAGCTCAAATTCATCATCAAGAAATACCCCGATGGCAAGTTCTCCAATGAGCTTGACGCCGGAGGAATCCGAGTTGGAGCCGAGGTTACCGTCCGCGGGCCATACGGCACCTGT
Organism: Paracoccaceae bacterium; assembly: GCA_039926325.1. Classification (GTDB taxonomy): domain Bacteria; phylum Pseudomonadota; class Alphaproteobacteria; order Rhodobacterales; family Rhodobacteraceae; genus Stagnihabitans. Next base: position 1,871 of record JBDSXE010000287.1, read on the forward strand.
TTCAGACGGGAAGACCGATCCGGAACCCTAGTTCTGGTTGCTGCGGGTTCTGGCATGTCGCCAATCTGGTCGATCCTGCACGACCACATCGCCAGCGGCGAGAACCGGCCGGTGCAGTTCTTTTATGGCGCACGCACCCAGGCCGATCTGTTCTATCTCGACGCACTTGCGGCGGTCACTGCGGCGCATCCCGAGATTACTTTCATTCCGGTTCTATCCCATGCGGCAGATGATGCCACATGGATCGGCGCGCGCGGATTTGTCCACGAAGTCGTGGCGTCCGAGCTGAAGCGCCTGAATTTCAACGGCGACGGCGACGCTTATGCCTGCGGCCCGCCGCCGATGATCGACGCCCTGACCCCGGTCCTGTTCATGCAGGATTTTGCGTCGGAACGCACGTTCCACGACAAATTTACCCCCGCTACCCAGCCCGCAGCTTTGCAGGCCGCACCGAAACCGACCGGGGCAAGCCCCGTAACATTAGGGAGATAACACATGGTTGCCACGTCAAGTTCAGTCGGGTCCGGTGCCGCAGGTGCAGCACAATTCGCGGATTCGGATTCTCGCCGCTACCGTTATTTCGACCCCAAGGGCAAACGCGCCTCGCATTACGAAGATGTGACGGTCGACGTGCAGCCTGATCCGGAGCGCTATCTGATTCAGGACTGGATCATCGCGTTCCCGACCGGCAAGGGCGCCTATGTCAAAGACAGCACCCATGCCAAAAGCACGAACTGGCACGCCTTCCGTGCACCCGATCAGGAATGGGAACGCACGCACTATCAGCGCCAGTCGCGCATCGAGGTGATGGTGCAATCGGTGATCAACAACGGCCGCAAAGCTGGCGCTCATCTTGCCTTTACCAAGGCTTGGGGCAAGATCCTGCAGGTGCAGCTGGGTGCATGGAAACATGCCGAATTCGGCCTTGGCACCTCGCTGATGCAAGCGCAGCGCTATGGCTATACCCAGATGATCA
>JBDSXE010000288.1:0-3477 GCA_039926325.1 Paracoccaceae bacterium
CGGCGCACATGGCGACAGCGACCTGAGCTTTGCCCCACATTGGTCGCCTTCCGGCATGCCAAGCTACCATGATTCCGATGGCTCCCACGCAATGACCGAAACCGAAATACAGGAGCTGCTGGACGCCCACGCAGCCGCCGCATACCGCAGCAAACTATCAGGATTTCAAGGGGTTGAGGTGTGGGCCGCCTATCATTCCCTTGTTGATCAGTTCTGGACCCCGTGGTCCAACACCCGCACCGACAAGTGGGGTGGCACACTTGAAAACCGCACAAGATTTTCTCGGCTTCTGATCGAAAAAATTCGTAAAATCTGCGGCGAAGACTTCATAATCGGCCTGGCAATCTCTTACTCGACTGCATTTTCGGTGACACTAAGTGCCGAGAATCTAAGTGAAATTGTCGCTCTACATGATGCCACCGGCCACGTTGACTATGTCACCTGCGGTTATGGCAGCTACCTCGATTTTGAAGGCATCATCCCGGCTTTCACCGAAGGCGAAAAGCTGACGACGCCGATGACGGCGCTGTTGAAGGGAATTGTTAAGCACGCGGTGATAACGTCCGAAGCTGGCATAAGAACGCCGGAAAACGCCGAAACCATCATTGCCAGCGGTGAAGCCGACCTCGTCTCCATCGTGCGCGGCCAGATCGCCGATCCGCACCTCGCGCGGAAAACCACCGAAGGCCGCGCCGACGACATTCGCGGTTGCATATCGTGCAACCAGATGTGCTGGGGCCGCCGCAGCCGCGATTACTGGATTTCCTGCCTCATCAATCCCTCCGTCGGACGTGAGTTTGAGTGGGGCGGTGACAGGTTTGTAAAGGCCCCCGCGGTTAAGAATGTGTTAATCGTTGGGGCCGGTCCTGCTGGCCTAGAAGCCGCCCGCGCTGCTGCCGAGTGCGGCCATAGCGTTGAAATCGTGGAAGCTTTACCGGTTGTCGGTGGGCAGTTTCGGCTAGCTGGGATGCAACCTCGCCGCGCCCAGATCCTCGACTTGATGGAATGGTACGAGCGTCAGTTTGCGAAACTGGGCGTCACCTTGCGGCTGAACACTTACCTTGATACCGCAGAAATCGCGGCCCATCCCGCCGACACCATTATCCTCGCCACCGGCTCTTTGCCCGACGAATCCGGCTTTCAACGCTGGTTGCCGCACGAGCCAAAACTGCCCGGTCTTGACCTGGGCCGCGTCTGGTCGCCCGAAGCGGTCATTCGCCGAGAGGCGCGATTGGGCGACGCGGTGGTTTTGTATGATGAGGGCAGCAACTGGCGCGGCGTCGGCACAGCTTGGCTGTTGGCAGAGCAGGGCAAAAAAGTCACCATCGTCACGCCGGAAACCTTTGTTGGCAAAGAAATTGCCCGCACCGCAGCGGACGCGTCAGCCCGGCGCAAGATGGCGCAGTTGGGGGTGAAATTCCTGACGGAACACTGCCTTTCCCGCTGGCACGGCAACGGTGTCACGGTGCGTAACCTGTTGACTGGGCAAGAGGAAATACTTCCGGCGTCTGATCTGGTGATGTCCACAACGAACCGCGCCTTCGATCCTTTCCCAGAAATATTTGCAGGCAAAACCACCCACCGGATCGGCGATTGCATCGCACCAAGGCTGGCGGCCTACGCTTTTCACGAGGGGCGAAAGCTGGCGTTAACCTTGTAATCTAGAACGGGCAGGGTGCCGAAAATGTCACCCACTCTTTTGTCGCCGGGTGATGTAACGTCAAGGTTTCGGCGTGCAGCATCAGGCGGGGAAAATCGCGGGCAGCGCCGTTTGCGTAGATAGGGTCGCCTAAAATCGGGTGGCCAAGTTCCAGCATATGCACCCGGAGTTGATGGCTGCGGCCCGTCAAAGGCGACAACAGCACGCGCGTTTCGCTGTCGCTACGGTCCATGACCTGCCATTCGGTGATTGCCGAACGTCCATTTACCGGGTCCACCATCTGTCTTGGCCGATTTGGCCAATCCGATCCAATTGGCAGATCGACGCGCCCATTGTTCTGATCAATTCGTCCCCAAACGCGCGCCACATAGCTTTTCTTGGCGCGGCGTTGTTCAAATTCCTGCCCCAGAAACCCTTGCGCCGGTTTGGTGCGGGCAAAGATCATCACGCCAGAGGTGTCGCAATCCAGCCGATGCACCAGCAGCGAGTCCCAGTATTCGGCCCGCAGACGAGACTCGAGACAATCCTTGCGGCCTTCCAGTTTGCCGGGCACCGACAGCAGGCCAGCGGGCTTGTCGACCACAATGATCGCGGCGTCCTGGTGAATGATCGACAGCGGCACATTGGGCGGATTGTAGTCGAATTCAATCATACGATCTGGTGCCCTGCCGCCTTTAGACGGCCGGCCAGAAGGTGGATATGAGCCGGCCCGACCTCGCAGCAGCCGCCGACAATCGTGGCGCCTTGATCAACCCAAGCCATTGCGAAGTCAGCGTACTTCTCTGGTGTCAGGTCGTGACGGTGCGTCAATTCCCGAACGGTCGGCGCATCTTTAAGGAAATTTCCTGAGATATGAGTAAAGCCATTAGCATAGGCCCCGAACGGCAGGCCAAACTTTTTCAGCTCTGCCAACGCGGGTTCCATCGCTTCGGGAACCGAGCAATTGGCCAGCACCGCTTGCGGTTTGTAGGTGGCAATCAGGGGGGCGAGACCGGAAATCCGCTCGCCGGACCGCAGCCGCGTCCCGTCGTGGTCGTTGACGGTGATCGAAAGCCAGACGGGCTTGCCTGCGGCTTGTGCACCCTGCAACGCGCCTTCGCATTGGGTCAGGGTGGCTTGAGTTTCGATCAGGATAAGGTCAACTTCCGGCCCAAGCAGCCGGGCAATCTCGGCGAATTTGGGCGCGGCTTCGTCGACCGGCAGTGTCACGTCGTCGCGGTATGATGCGACAAGCGGCCCTAGCGAACCGGCGATCCGGCCCGACCCGTGCGCGGCGCGAGCTTGAGTGGCCTGTGAAAGCGCCTTTCGGTGCAGCGTTTCGAACAGATAGTCCTTACCGAATCCCAGCAATCGATCGTGATGGATCGCATAGGTGTTGGTGGTGGCGATCGTCGCCCCGGCAGCGAAATAGTCAGCGTGGATGGCACGCACCACATCCGGATGGTCGATCATCACTTGGGTCGCCCAAAGCGGAGTGGGATCATCGCCGGTGCGGGCCAGCAGTTCCTGACCCATGCCGCCGTCTAGCAAAGTGATTTCGGCCATCACACTCTCCTTTTTTGCGGACCATCTGCGAGGAGGTGGCGAAGTTCAAGAGAGGTTGTCGTCTCGCTGTTGAAACTGCGGCAGGCCATCGGTCAGCGCGTAATAGTCGCCCTTGTCGGCAACGAAGATATGCGATGTCAAACGCCCGCCGGTCGGATTGTCGATCACCCCGGCCTCGATGGAAAACGTGCCTTCAGCACCCCGAAAGCCAATGCTTGAACCGCAGGTCGGGCAGAAGCTCTGCTCGCCACCTCCGGGCGTTCTGTATTCAC
>JBDSXE010000289.1:0-4094 GCA_039926325.1 Paracoccaceae bacterium
GGAGATGAAGGCCGAAACCTTCGCCGCCCGCGCGATCGGGCTGGCTTGTGCCGTGGCCATCGACATGGCCCGCGCGACCGGTGACCCCGCTCACCAGGCCCGCGCCGCGTTGCTGACCCCCATCGCGAAAGCCTATGGCACCGACACAGGCAACCATGTCGCGCAACTGGGCATTCAGGTCCACGGTGGCATGGGGTTCATCGAGGATACCGGCGCGGCGCAGTTTGCCCGCGATGTCCGGGTAACCTCGATCTATGAGGGCACCAATGGCATTCAGGCGATGGACCTTGTGGGGCGCAAGATGATGGACGGCGGCGAGGCGGCGTTCCGGCTGATCGACGAGATGCAGGACGCGGCAGAGGCTACACGCGACACGCTGCCCGATCTGGCCACGCCCCTGTGGCACGCCGCAGAGGCATTGCGCGAGGCGACCGAGCATCTGATCGCATTGGACGCGCAGGACCGTTTTGCCGGTGCCGTGCCCTATCAGCGCGCATTCGCCCGCGTTCTGGGCTGCCATTTCCACCTGAAAGCGGCGGCTGACCCGGCACGCGCACCGCTGGCACGCTTTGCCATCCGGCGTCTGCTGCCCGAACACACCGCCCTTCTGGCCCAAGCGCGCGAACCGGCGGCGGACTTGTTCGCCCTGACTGCACAGGCGCTTGGCGCGTGACTGACGCCATCCAGTATCCGTTCGCCACACCGCCCACCGAGTTCGCGGCGATCGAGGTGGCGCCCGGCATTCAATGGCTGCGTCTGCCGCTGCCGTTGGCGCTGGACCATGTGAATTGCTATGCGCTGCAAGATGCGGATGGCTGGACGCTGGTGGATACCGGCATATCCAGCAAACGCACCAAAGCGATCTGGCACGCGCTGCTAGCATTGCCTTTGCAGGGAAAACCCGTTCACAGGCTGATCGTGACGCATCATCATCCCGACCATATCGGTCTGGCTGGCTGGTTTCAGGCACAGGGGGTGGAACTGCTGACCACCCGCACCGCATGGCTTTACGCCCGGATGCTGACGCTGGATGAACAGCGCCTGCCCTCGCCCGAATCGCTGACGTTCTACCAGCGTGCGGGTCTGGATCAGGCGAGACAGGCGGAAAAGGCGACGGAGCGGCCCTTCAACTTTCGTGATGTCGTCTCGCCCATGCCACTGGGGTTTACCCGCATCAACGAGGGCAGCATTATCACCGCAGGCGGACGCGACTGGCGCGTGCGGCTGGGACAGGGCCATGCGCCGGACCACGCAACGCTGTGGAGCATGGATGACAACCTTATCATCGGTGGCGATCAGTTCCTGCCGACGATTTCGCCCAACATCGGGGTCTATCCCACCGAACCCGGCGCGGACCCACTTAGTGAATGGCTGGCTACATCGCGCGCGTTCATGCCACATGCCCGACCAGATCATCTGGTTCTGCCGGGCCACAAACTGCCCTTTACCGGACTGCCATACCGGCTGGCGCAGATGGTCGAAAACCACGAAACCGCATTGCAGAGGCTGCAAGCCCACCTAACCGTTCCCCGCACCGCTGTTGATTGCTTCCCAGTGCTGTTTCGGCGCGAAATTGGCCCGACCGACTTTGGCCTTGCACTGGCAGAAGCGGTTGCAAACCTTAACTGTCTCTTGCAGCGTGGCGTGGTTTCGCGTTGGCTTGGTCACGATGGGGCATGGCACTGGCAGGCAGGGGGCGGCGATGGCCAAGGCGACGACAAAACCAAAAGCGAAATCTCCGGCGCAGTCGGCCTATGAACGGGTCATCCTGTACATCCGCAATTTCGAAAAACATCTGAACGCCGACCAAGAGGTTGCCATCGGCTTTGCAGGGTCAGACGCGGGCATTCTACAGATCGAAGGTCTGGGGTTTTTCGATCCAGACATCCTGACCTTCTATGGCCGCGACGAGAATGGCACCAAAACCCAGCTAATCCAGCATGTCAGCCAGCTGTCCGTCATGCTGCACGCGCGGCCCAAGGCTGATCCCGATGATGAACCGCGCCGCATTGGATTTCGGCTTTCGTCGGGCTGGAGCGGAGGTGAATCGGGCGATCCTTCGGTCTAGGCGACACGGGGGCCAAGGATTGCGACTTGCCCCCCGTGACAGGGCCAATTTATTACGGTAATGGCAGGATAACGCATCAACAAGGGGCTGGCATCATGGCCGATTACAAACCGGGCAGCATGGATATCCGTGACAAGGAAAAGACCTTCAACGGGTTCATCAACATGGTCAAATGGGGCATCATCATCTCCATTCTGGTCCTGATTGTCATGGCGCTCGCCGACGCTTGATCAAGCCTGCTTTCCGCAAAGGATAATGTGATGTTTCGAGTGGTGTTCAGCCTTTTGGCCGTATTGATGCTGGCCGCCTGCAGCGGCGACAAGATCTATGCGCCCGACGAAGTGGTGGCGCGGTCGCATTATGTCGATCCGAATCCGCCCTCGATAACGCTGATCACCTCGATCAACACGCGCAACAAGACCGGAGCGCATTCGGCGCTGATTATAAACGGGGCCGAGCGGGTGCTGTATGACCCGGCCGGATCGTGGGAAAACCCCGCCGCGCCAGAGCGTTATGACCTGCACTACGGCTTTACGCCAGCGATGCTCAGCTACTACACCGATTACCAAGGCACCTACCCCTACGAGGTGACGCAGCAAACCATCTTCGTGACGCCCGCGATTGCAGCACAGGTCATGCAGGCGGCGATTGCCCGTGGTTCGGTGCCAGAGGCGCAATGCACGAACGCAATCTCAACCATCCTGCGCGGCACACCGGGGTTCAGTTCGGTGGAATCGACATGGTATCCCAAGCAATTTGCCAAAAGCTTCGGCAGCTTGCCCGGCGTGATCGAGCGTAAGATCACCTCGGTTGATGGTGTGAAAAAGCTGACATTGCCCGGCAGTCAGCCGCTGACGGTGATCCCCATCTTGCCCGCAGCGGTGCCCGCGCCCGTTCCGGCGGGCTGACACGGCTTTACGCTGCCCCGCAATACGCTTAGGCGTTTGGCAAATGGGGGCATTGTGCGAATATTCGGGGTAATTCTGGCAGGGGGTCAAGGGCGGCGCATGGGCGGTGCCGACAAGGCGCTGCTGCAGCTGGCGGGCCAGTCCCTGATTGCGCGCGTAGTGGATCGGCTTGAACCGCAGGTCGAACAGCTGGCGATTTCCGCGAACGGCGATCCGATGCGGTTTTCCGGCCTTGGCCTGCCCGTTCTGGGTGACGTCAACCGTCAAGGCCCGCTGTCTGGCATCCTGTCGGCGTTGTTGTGGGCCGCTCCGCGTGGTGCCACGGCTGTCGTGTCGGTCCCGGTCGATTGCCCGTTTCCCCCGCCTGATCTGGTGCCGCGCCTGTGCTTGGCCGCAGAGGCGTCAGGCGTCGCGATGGCCGCAAGCCACGGCAACCTGCACCCGACCTTTGGCCTGTGGCCCATCACCCTCGCCCCCGCATTGGCCGAATTTCTGGCGTCAGGCGCCAAGGAACGGGTCCGCGATTTCGCACTGGCGCATGGCGCGGGCACTGCCGATTTCCCCGATGATGGGGCGTTCGCCAACCTGAACACGCCCGACGATCTGGCCCGCCTTGAGGCGTTGATTCGGGGTGCAGAATGAAAGCCTATGGCATCATCGGCTGGAAAAATGCCGGGAAAACCAGCCTGATGGAGCGTTTGGTGGCCAACATCACCGCCAAAGGGATCACGGTTTCCACGGTCAAACACGTCCACCATGACGTCGATCTGGACGAACCGGGCAAGGATACCTACCGCCACCGCACCGCTGGCGCGTCAGAGGTCATTCTTGCCTCGTCGCACCGTTTTGCGCTGATGCGTGAACATCGCGGGCCCGAACCCGCCCTGACCGAGATTCTGTCCCGGCTGGCCCCCGTCGATCTGGTTCTGGTCGAGGGGTACAAGCGTGACGCGCATCCCAAGATCGAGGTGTTCCGCCACGCCACCGGCCAAAGCCTGATCCAGCCTACCGATCCGCTGATCCGCGCTGTGGCGACCGATGCCAACCTGCCGCCGCTGACTGTGCCGATACTGGACCTGAACGACACGGATGCCGTCGCGCAGTTTATCCTAACCGCG
>JBDSXE010000290.1:0-6510 GCA_039926325.1 Paracoccaceae bacterium
ATCAGGTCGGCGCGGCAGTCGGGCCCGAGGAAATCCGGCACCAAGCGAGTTTCCGACACCAGATTTACCAGCGTTACCGTGTCAATCAGGGCGGCGCGGCGCATCAGCCAGAAGGTCAGTGGGTGAAGTTTGTAGGCGATCACCATTGGCACCTGATTGGCCGCGAGCTCCAACGACACGGTGCCTGACGCGGCGATGGCGACATCGGCGGCGGCGAAAGCGGCGCGTTTGCGGATCGGGTCTTCGATGATTTCGGGCTGGACCTCCCAACTGGCGGACAGCTCGCGGACCAGTTGGGCTACGCCCCGCACGGTCGGCAAGGCAACGCGGACTTCTGGGTGGACCTGTTTGATCTGTGCCAGCGTCGCGCCAATCACCGGGGCCAGGCGGCTGACTTCTGATTTGCGAGATCCCGGCAACGCGAGAATCAGCGGGTAGGGACCGGCCATGCTGGCACGCTCGGCAGCAGTGGCGCGCGGTTCGGTGACAACCGGGTGGCCGACGAAGTCGCAGGTCATACCGGCGGCGGTCATATAGGATGGTTCAAACGGCAGCAGTGCCAGGACGTGGTCAATCACACGCGCCATTTTGGCGGCACGACCCGGTCGCCAAGCCCAGACCGAGGGCGCGACGTAGTGAATGGTCCGCAGGTCCGGTCGGGCGGCCTTGACCAGCGCCGCGACCCGTAGGCAGAAATCGGGGCTGTCGATGGTGATCAGGGCTGCCGGACCTGCAGCGATCACCGCATCGGCACATTCCCGGATCCGGCGTTTGAGGTGCAGATATTTCGGCAGCACCTCTGCAATGCCCATGATCGACAATTCCTCCATCGGGAACATCGACGACAGACCCTGTGCCTGCATCAGCGGGCCGCCGACGCCCTGAAACCGCGAATCAGGTGATAGCTCCACCAGACCCGCCATCAGCGCCGCGCCAAGCCGATCCCCTGAAGGCTCACCCGCGATAAGGAAGAGTTTCACGGGCGCGACCACAGGAAAACATCCAGCCGCGCCGCCTGCGCCAGCATTTCGGGCAGGTTCAGGCAGATGACGGACCCCGCCTGAAACGCCACGCCGCCCAATCCGGCGGCGGCCGCGTGGCGGATCGTCTCTGGACCGAGGGTCGGCAGGTCGATGCGACGATCCTGTCCGGGTTTGGCGGCTTTGTAGAAAACTCCCTTGCCCTGCCGGGGGTCGGGGCGGAGTGTGGCGGGCAGATCCGCCAGCGCGATCAGCATGGCGTCGGTGCCCGGCAAAGCCTCTACCGCGAGGCACTGGCCTTGGGCGACGCAGGCACCCTGCCCCACATCCACAGCGCCCAAGGCGGCCACGATTTCGGCGGCGCGGGTTGCGTCAGCCTGATCACGCAGCGTAATGGCTCCGGCAATCACACCTGCACCCGGCAGCAGGGCGGGGGCGATGTCGGCAATCCCCCTGACCGTCAAGTCGGCCTCTTCAAAGAGGGCGACGAATTCCCGCAACGTCGCGTCGTCGCCCGCCTGCATTGCGGCCAGCAATCGAGGGACAAGTTGGGCGGTGGCGGGATCAAACAGCGCGGGGTCAAGACGTGGCCGGCGTACCGCCCCGGCAAAAGCCACCTCGGTGACGCCTGCGTCTTGCAAGGCCCGCAGAAAAGGCACCAGACGTTCCAACCGGAAGGTGATGTCGGTGGGCACGTCCGGCGCAAAACCGTCCAACGCGCAGATCAGCGGGCGGTCGGCCAAGGTGGCGATCAGGGCTGCAGGCAGCGCACCACGGCCGGCGATCAGGGCCAGCCTGCTCATTTCGGGGTCAGGAAAGAGCGGTCGCTGTCGCTCAGGATGAAGGCCGCCATCTCGCGCACGTGCAGTGACGGGCTGTTCGCCAGCGTGCGGGCGCGGTCAAGGAAGGTGCCCTCACCATGCGCCAGAACGTCGTAAGCAGCGCGCAGGGCGTGGATTTCTGCACGATCCAACCCGCGCCGCTTGAGCCCGATCAGGTTCAGACCGTCCAGCTCGCCACGCGGTCCCTGCACCAGACCATAGGGCAGCACGTCGTTCGTCACCATGCAGACCGCACCGATGATCGCACCCTGCCCGATCCTCACCCATTGGTGGATGCCGGACAGGCCGCCGATGATGACGTCGTCACCGATGTGACAGTGGCCCGCGATGGCGACGGCGTTGGCAAGGACGACGCGGTTGCCAAGTTGGGCGTCATGACCGATGTGGCTGCCGGTCATCAGCAGACAATCGTCGCCAACACGGGTGACGCCGCCACCACCTTCGGTGCCGGTGTTCAGCGTGGCACCCTCGCGGATACGGCAGCGCGCGCCGACGATCAGGCGGGTATGTTCGCCCTTGTATTTAAGATCCTGCGGCACCTCGCCGACCGTGGCGTGGGGAAAAATCACCGTAGCCTCGCCAATGTCGGTCCAGCCGGTGATGACGACGTGGGATTTGACGATGACGTTGTCAGCCAGCGAGACCTCAGGGCCAATCAGGCTGTATGGGCCGATGGTGACGCCCTGCCCCAATTTGGCGGCAGGATCGACGATGGCCGTGGGGTGGATGCCCGACACGTCAGATCCGCGGCAGATCGAACATGGCGGTGAACGTAGCCTCGGTCGCAAGTTCGCCTTCGACGCGGGCGTGACCCTCGAATTTCCAGACCTTGCCGCCGCCACGAATCGCCCGGACGTGCAGTTCCAGTACGTCGCCGGGCACGACCTTGCGGCGGAATTTCACGTTGTCCACGCCCATGAACAGCACCTTGGCCTGCTTGTCGATCAGGCCCATCGAGACACCCACCAGCACGCCGGAGGTCTGCGCCATCGCTTCGATGATCATCACGCCAGGCATGATCGGCATGTCGGGGAAATGGCCCTGAAAGTGCGGCTCGTTGTTGGTGACGTTCTTGATGCCGATGCAGCTTTCGTGGGCTACGATGTCGCGCACCTTGTCGATCAGCAGGAAAGGATAACGGTGCGGGATAATGCGCTGGATCAAGGCAAGGTCGGCATTCCGGATCGGCGCACTCGGTTCGGACATGGTCGCTCCTTCACTGGGGCCGGATGTTGCGGCTTGCGCCCTACTAGCAACTTGGGCGCGGTGAGACAACTGGCGTCAGGGCGCGGGGACAACGGGCGGTTTGGTACCGTCGCCAAGCTTTTTGTCCATTTCGGCAATGGCGCGATCAGTTACGTCGATGGAATCGAACGACAGGATCACCGCGTCGTGGTTCAGCATGACATAGGCCCCGGACTGGCGCATGACTTCGCCCAGAACCGGCACGGCAGCGTCGAAAAACTCTTTGTGGTGCGCGTCGCGTTCGACCTTCAGCGCGGTGGCCTTAGCCTCTTGTTCGGCACGTATTTTTTCGACCTTGACGTCGAAGGCGTCGGCGAGGGTCTGAAATGCTTCCGGCGTCACAGTTTTCCGCTGTTCCGTCAGGTCAGCCTCTTCTGTCGCCAGATCAGCCTCGATCTTGCGATTCTGGGCCACGAGCGCCTGCGTATCAGCAAGCGATTTGGCCTCTAGCGCCTTGCCATACTGTGAACCGCTGTAAAGCCGCTCCTGGTCTAGTGTCAGCAGCTGTGGCGGGGCCTGCTGTTGCGCGAGCATGGGTGACGGCGCAGCCAGAAGTAACCCTGCCAGCAGCAGCCGTGCCAGCGTGACTGACCCGCCGTGCATCAGAATTTGGTCGCGATCGTCAAATCGAAGGTCTGCTCCTTGTCGTAGGTTTCCTTCTTGAGCGCGTGGGTAAAGTCCAGACGCAACGGCCCCAAGGGCGTCTTCCAGAACACCGTGAACCCGATGACGGACCGCAGATGGAACGAATCGTCCACCGGGCCGCCGGTTCCGGCGATGTTGTCCAGCCCCCATACCGACCCTACATCCAAGAACGCGCCGCCGGTGACGCCGTACTCTTCCGGCAGCCCCAGCGGGAAGTCGGTTTCAAGATGGGCCACCGCGTAGATATTGCCGCCAAGTGCGTCCTTGTTAGTTGCCCCCAGATCGCGCGGGCCAAGTCCATTGACGGCGAAGCCGCGAATCTTGCCGCTGCCGAAGAACCGGTCGGTCACGCGCGAGTCATAGCCGCCAAAGCTGGAGATCAGGCCACCTTCAAAAATCGCGCGCAACGTCACGTCGTCGTGGAAAACTTTGGTTTCTGCCAAGGCAAGGGCGTTGGTTGACACGTATTTCGCATCACCGCCGATGCCCGCAAAGTCCTGTCCGAACCGCAGCAGGATGCCGCCCTTCGGATTAAGCCCTGATGTGCGGGTGTCATAGCTGTAGTCGTACCCAATGCTGGATTTGACAACGCTACCTTCTTCAGCCAGCAAAATCGCTGACGAACCAGCATCAACGTTGGAGATCGAATTCTTGCCGATTTTGTAGTTCAGGCCCAGACGGCCAAAGTCACTGACCGGAAAGCTGATCGACGGCGATATCGACAAGTTGGTTGTGTCGTAGAAAGCATTGTCGTGGGTGGTTTTGGTAAATGCGGCACCGAAGCCGAATTTCAGATCGCGGCCAAGGAATGCCGGTTCGGAAAACTGGATCGACGAATCGACACTGTCAGTGGTGTTCTGGATATTGACACTAAGGCTCTGGCCGCGCCCAAGAAAGTTGGTTTCGGCAAATCCGATGCTCAGCCCAAAGCCTGCGTTCAGGCCATAAGAGGCACCAAAACTAAGCGAGCCGGTCGGTTGTTCGGTTACATCGACCTTGACCACGACCTGATCGGCGCCTGTGCCGGGCGAAGAATTGACCTGCACGTCAGAGAAATAGCCCAACGCACGCAGCCGTTCAGCCGCCTGACGAATTTCGCGCGGGTTGAAGGGATCTCCTTCGACGGTATGGAATTGCCGCCGAACCACCGAGTCCAGCGTTGTCGTGTTACCCTCGATATCAATACGCTCGACAAACAGTTTTTCGCCACGGGTGATCGCAAAGGTGATATCCAGCGTTCCGTCGCGGTCATTGCGGGTCACACGCGGGTCGACGCGAATGAAGTTCATGCCTTTTTTCAGCGCCAGCGATTCCATCGCCGCCACGTTGTTGTCGATGACATTGGGCGAATAGGTGACCCCGGTCCGCAAGCGGCGCACCTTGTCGAACTCTGCAGCATCGACGCCTTCGACTTCGGAAATCGTGTTCACTTTGCCGATTTTGAAACTTTGGCCTTCGCGGATCGTGAAGGTCACGAAAGTCGCATCGCGTTCGCGCGAATAGGTCGCAGAGGCGTCAAGGATCTGAAAATCCAGAAAGCCGCGCGACAGGTAAAAGTCACTTAGCAGCTGCTTGTCCAGATCCAGACGGCCCGAAACAAACGTGTCGCGCTGGATCAGCTGGTGCAGGATGCCCGCTTGTTTGGTCGACAGGACCTGACGCAGGCGATAGTCCGAAAAAGCGTGGTTGCCGACAAAATTCAAACGCTGGATTTCGGCAACGGCGCCTTCGGTAATCTCGAACACCAGATCGACGCGGTTGTCGGCCCGCCGGATGATGCGCGGCGTGATCGTCGCGGCCATGCGACCTTTCGTGCGATACAATTCGGTCAGGACAGCTGCATCAGCCTCGGCCTGAGCCGGCGAATAGACCAGACGAGATTTCGACTTGATCACTTTCGTCAGGTCTTCGTCCTTGAGGCGCTTGTTGCCCTGAAAATCCACCACATCCACTGTGGGATTTTCCGTGACCTTGATCACAAGTGTGCCGCCTTGCGGGTCAAGTTCGACCTTTTCGAACAAACCGGATGCGACAATGCGCTGATACGAATCGTTCAGTGCCGCCGCAGACATCGCACCGCCTTTGACGATGGCAGCGTAGGATAGGATCGTGGCGACATCGACCCGCTGGTTGCCTTCAACCTTGACCGCGCTGAAACTGTAGCTTTGGGCATTTGCCGCAGTTGGCGCCAATGCCAAGGTGCAAAGGGTTGCACAGCACACGATCAGGGCAAGTGTTGCCTGCCGGATCGCCTGCAGGGTGCCGTGCTTCAATGCCGCTGTAACAGCCTTGGCACCCAAAATAATCTGCATGACCCGCCCCGCATTCGTGAACCTGTTCCAGCCTGACTATCGGCTTGGGCGGGGCTTGTCAAAAGCGCCGGCTGCGGCGATTGGCCCCCGTTGGGGGGGCTACGTCAAAAACCTGTGGATAGTTTTGCAAGATAGCTGATCTGACCGGGATCTGCAGCCGATTCAGCTGCACAAAAACAGATCGTTGGACACGGCAAACACCATGAGCGAGATCAGCATCGCCAGCCCGACCGACATCAGAACCTGCAACGCCCGCTCTGACGGTGGTCGCCCGGTGGTCGCCTCCCAGATGTGGAACACCAGATGGCCACCGTCCAGAACCGGAATCGGGAACAGGTTCAAGAGGCCGATCGACAGCGACAACAATGCCAGCGTCTGGATGAAAGTCTGCCAGCCGGACCGTGCTGCGGCGCCGACGACCTTCGCCATGCCGACGGGGCCAGAGATGTTGCAGCTGGAAATCGCACCGCTGACGATGTGACCAAG
>JBDSXE010000291.1:0-3287 GCA_039926325.1 Paracoccaceae bacterium
TTGCGACCTGATATGTCATGGCTGCATCCTCGGATTGGTGGAGCGGTCACGCTGCAATCCTATGGCGTTCGCAGCGCGGCGGATCGGCGGGTTGCCACAGTGCAAATCGAGGCTGTGGCAGCAGTGCCAGCGGAGCATCGGGCGTTTCTGGCCGGGTTACCAACCAGTTTTCGGCGCGATAAGTCGATCTTTGTCCATGCCGGGATCAGGCCGGGCGTTCCGCTGGAATTACAGGACGAGACGGATCTGGTGTGGATTCGGCAGCCATTCCTGGAAGACAACCGCGACCACGGCGCGCTGATCGTGCATGGCCATACCGCGCTTGATGCGGCGGCCTTGTACAGCAATCGGCTAAACCTCGACTCCGGGGCGGCCTATGGTGGGCCGCTGTCGAGTGTGGCGATTGAGGGGCTGGACGTGTATTTTCTGACGCCCTCTGGCCGCGTGAGGATGCGGGCCGTCAACTGACCCGCTGCATACTTCGGTAGCTGACCAGCGCCAGCAGCGTCACGGCTGCGGTCAGGCTGCCGATCAGCCAGAAAAACCCACGGTCGCCCATCATCGGGATGAGTTGCGCGCAGATCAGGGGTGACAGGATCGCACCGATCAGACCCGAGGCCAGAATGACAGGTGCGACGCGGCCGTCGGGGCCCATCTTTCGGGTGGCGGTGACGTAATATCCGGGAAACAACAGGCCGGTTGCGATGCCCATCGGCGGAAAGCACCAGGCCGGCTGACCGAGGGCGCAGCCGAAGGCGCACAGGCAGATGAAGGCGGTGGAGGCGGTGTAGATGCCGAAGGAAGGCAGCCGGTGGGCGAGGAACACGAGGCCGACGCGACCCGCAAGGAACGCGACAAAGAACAGTGAAAGCAGATAAGCCGCGACGGGTTCCGAAATGCCGGCACGGATCAGGGCGGTCGGGCCGAGGGCGGCGGTGCTAACCTCGGTCCCGATGGCGACGAGGCCGAACGCCAGGATGGGCAGGTGCAGGCGGAACCCGGAAATATTGATCGTGCCGGCGGCCTTGGCGCGGCCAGCGGGACCGGCGGCGGCGAAGCAGACGGCGGCGAGTGCGGCAAGGGTCCAGAAGACCAGCTTGGGATCGCTGCCGAGCCAGACGAAGATCAGTGGCGACGCGATCGCGCCGATCGAAAACGCGGCGTTGACGAGGCTGAGCATCGACGGACCGCGCGCGCCGAACGCCGCCAGGATGCGGGGATTAAAGATGGCGGTCAGGCAGCCGTAGCCGAGGCCGAAGATGAACGAGCCCAGCAGGGTCAGGTTCCACATCGGGGCGGCGGCGAGTAGGGCCGAACCCAGCAGGATGGCGGTCAGGCCCGCGCGGGGTGATGGACGGTCGCCTAGGAAATACATGCCGGTGACGGAGGCGAAGCAGCCGATCCAGAACGAAGATATCAGCCAGCCGGTCGCGGCGGTGCTGACGGAAAACGTGCGTTCATAGCTGGGCAACGCGGGGCCGAATACGGACTGGCCTGCCCCCATAATGATGAAACTGGCCACACCCACCAGAATGAGGGCCAGCCGCGCCGAGGATGTCATGGGTGGCTTTCTGTGGGCGTTGCGATGGTTCCGTCTAGTCCGGCTTTCGGGAGGAGGTCAACCAGATGGCAGCGGGGAAGGCGGGATTTTCACGCGTGAAACTATTGAAGTAATGTTGAAAAACAATGATTTACCGTCTCGTATTGAGATTTTGTTAAGATTGCACGTCAGTGATCTGATTGAGTCAATCTGACAAACCTTGCGATCCCCGCCCGCATGACTGCAATGCCGCGTGGCGACAAGGGCGCCACTCCTAAAGCTTGTCAGCTTTCCTCGTTGGGGTCAGCGCGGAAAGCCCGCGAGGGCTTTAGGAGCGGCGGTAGGGTCGAACGCACGCGATACCGTTCACATCAGGACGGCGCGAATGGCGAAGGCTATTGCGCCGACGGTCAACACTCCCGCGACGTACAGCCCGGCGAACCACAGCCATTGCCGCATCAGTGATATCCGTCGTCGTGACCGATCTTGCCGCGAAACACCCAATAGGAATAGCCGGTGTAGATCAGGATCATCGGCAGCAGAACCAGCGCGCCCACCAGCAAGAAGCCAAGCGAGGCATCGGGTGCTGCGGCCTGCGCGATGGTCAGCGAGGGCGGCACAATATTGGGATAAAAGCTGATGCCGAGGCCGATGTAGGACAGCACGAACGCGGCGATAGTGGCAAGGAAGGGGCGACTGTCGTTGTGATCGCGCAGCCCGCTGTAGAACAGCCATGCCACGCCGGCCATCAGGAAGGGCACGGCTGCGGTGTACAGCATCGTGGGCCAGCCGAACCAGCGGGCCATGTACTGTGGATGCTGGATAAGGGTGGCCGCGCTGACTGCGCCTATCAGCACCACAAATGCGCCACCCAAGGGGATTGCCAGACTGACGGCGCGGTCGTGGATGCCGCCCTCTGTCTTCATGATCAGCCATGTTGCCCCAAGCAGCGCATAGCCTGCCAGCAGAGCCACGGCGGTCAGCATCGAAAACGACGTCAGCCAGTCCCAGTTGCCACCCGCATAGGCCCGGCCTTCGACATGAACGCCCTGCACCAGCGCGCCAAGCGCCATACCCTGGGCAAGCGCGGCTATCACAGAGCCTGCCCAGAAGCCGATTTCCCACAGCGGCTTCATCCGGTCGCTGCGGTGGACAAATTCAAACGCCACGCCGCGAAAGATCAGGCCCAGAAGCATCGCGATGATCAGCGGGTAAAGCGCGGGCATGACGATGGCATAGGCCAAGGGGAATACGGCAAGCAGACCACCGCCACCAAGCACGAGCCAGGTTTCGTTGCCATCCCACACCGGGGCGATGGTGTTCATCGCCAAGTGACGGTCTTTGCGGTCGGCCAGAAACGGGAACAGGATGGCGACGCCCAGATCGAAACCGTCCAGCAGAACATAGGCCAGCACTGCGAAGGCGATCAGCCCGGCCCAGATGAAGGCGAGGTCAGATTCCATTGCTGTCTCCGTCATCAAGGTGGGTCAAAAGTTGGGTGATGCCGGCGGCGCGGGTCGGGCCGATTTCCGCGATATCGACATCGCGGGGGCGTTTGGCCATCAGGGCCAGAACGTAGAAGGTGCCAGCGCCGAAAACGAGGAAGTAGACCACGACAAAAGCAATCAGTGATGACGCGACGACCGTCGCATGTAGCGGGGCCGCGCTGTCGGCGGTACGGAGCAGGCCGTAAACGGTAAAGGGCTGACGGCCAACCTCTGTCGTGATCCAGCCGCACAGCACGGCA
>JBDSXE010000292.1:0-5951 GCA_039926325.1 Paracoccaceae bacterium
GTGCCAGCTCGATCGTCGTGGCGGCATCGGAATATGCGGATTTGAAGGTTCCGCCAAAGACATCGTCCAGATACCGCAGGCGATTGATCGAACGGTCCAGCACGGTGACATCAGCGCCCATCCCGGCGCTGATCTTGGCGGCGTGGGTGCCGACAACGCCGCCACCGATCACCAACACGCGGGCAGGCAAAACGCCGGGAACGCCCCCCAGCAGAACACCGCGACCGCCGTTGGCCTTTTGCAGCGTCCACGCGCCAACCTGCGGGGCCAGACGCCCGGCCACTTCGGACATCGGCGCAAGCAAGGGCAGTCCGCCACGATCATCGGTGACAGTTTCATAAGCGATGGCGGTGACGCCGGAATTGAGCAGGTCGTGGGTCTGTTCCGGATCGGGTGCCAAGTGCAGGTACGTGAACAACACCTGCCCCTCACGCAAGCGGGCGCGTTCGGCGGGTTGGGGTTCCTTGACCTTGACGATCATCTGGGCGTCGGCAAACACCTCTTCAGCGGTGCTGGCGATATGCGCGCCAGCCGCCACATAGTCTGCGTCCGTGAATCCAGCGCCATTCCCCGCGCCCGTTTCGACCGTGACCGAATGGCCACGCAGAACCGCCTCGCGCACAGCGTTGGGGGTCATGCCGACGCGAAATTCCTGTGGTTTGATCTCTTTCGGGCAACCGATTTTCATGCTTTCCTCCGTTTGGGACAATCGTCCCGACGCGCAAAGCTTGGCGCAGTGCGGGCGCAGATAGTTTGAAAGTTAGGTGGCGTTTCCCCACAGGCTTGATAGATTATCGCGCAGAACAGCATTTTCAGCGAAGAAATCACCATGTCTCAGGATTTGGACGCAACCGACCGGCGCATTCTGGCAGTCCTGCAAAAGCAGGGCCGAATTACCAATGCGGAGTTGTCCGAATTGGTGAACCTGTCGCCCTCTGCCTGCCACCGCAGGGTTCAGCGGCTGGAAGAGGATGGTTTCATCGCCGCCTATGTTGCCCTGCTGGACAACCGGCGGATGGGTCGGCCCACCACCGTGTTTGTCGAGATTACCCTGCAAAGTCAGGCCGAAGACCTGCTGGACGCCTTTGAACGAGAAGTGGCGCGGGTGCCGGATATTCTGGAATGTCACCTGATGGCGGGGACGGCGGATTACCTGATCAAGATCATGGCCCAGGATACCGAGGATTTTGCCCGCATCCACCGCCAGTTCCTGTCGCGCCTGCCCGGTGTGCGGCAGATGCAGTCCAGCTTTGCCCTGCGGACGGTGGTGCTGACGACGGCGCTGGCGGTCTGAGGCCGTCACACCTCTGTTACAAAGTTGTGACAACGCAAGCGACACGTAACGGAGGTCGCGATGCCCGAACACTACCACGCTCTTTTCCTTTGCACCGGCAATTCGGCGCGCTCGATCTTGGCCGAGGCGATCCTGAATCGTGAAGGCAATGGCCGCTTCATCGCCCATTCCGCTGGTTCGCATCCCAATGGCACACCCAACCCATTTGCGATCAACCTCTTGCAACGCGAAGGTTTCGACACCGGCTTCGCCCGCTCGAAAAGCTGGGATGAATTCGCGGGGCCGGGCGCGCCCAAACTTGATTTCGTCTTCACGGTCTGCGATCAAGCCGCTGCCGAACAATGCCCTTACTGGCCCGGCGTACCGATGACGGCGCACTGGGGATTGCCCGATCCGGCGGCGGTCACGGGCAGCGATGCCGAAAAGGCGCTGGCATTTGCCGCCACATATAGCGCGCTGCTAAGGCGGATTCAGGCGTTCTGCGCCCTGCCGATCGGTACCATCGACGCGCTGAGCCTGAAAAACCGCCTGAAAGACATCGGAACTGCCGGACAATGAACCTGCGTGCGTTGGTGGCAGAGGGTCTGGGCACCTTGCTGCTGGTCGTGGCCGTCATCGGTTCCGCCATCATGGCCGGGCAGTTGACACAGGATGGCGGCGTGCTGCTTTTGGCCAATTCGCTGGCCACTGGGGCGGCCTTGCTGGTGCTGATCACGATTTTCGCGCCCCTATCCGGTGCCCAATTCAACCCTGCCGTCAGTCTGGTGCTGGCGCTTCGGGCCGAGATTGGCTGGACCGATTGTGCCGCCTTCATCATGGCCCAAAGTGTTGGTGGGGTTGCCGGCACGCTGATTGCCCATGCCATGTTCGACCTGCCGTTGCTGCAAATCTCTGGCCATATCCGCACCGGCGCGGCGCAATACCTTGCCGAAGCGATCGCCACCTTTGGCCTGATCCTGACCATTCTGGGCAGCCAGTATGCCAAGGGGGCCAATGTCGCGCTGATGGTGGCCAGCTACATCACGGCAGCCTACTGGTTCACCGCATCGACCAGTTTCGCCAACCCGGTCATGGCCTTGGCCCGGTCCCTGACCAACACCCCCGCAGGCATCCGCCCCACCGACGCGCCTGCGTTTGTGGTGGCCGAAGTCCTGGGTGCCGTGCTGGCAATGGTCTTGGGCAGCTGGCTGTTCCGCACGCCCGATCAAGCGGGCTGATCGACGCGGTCGGTCCAAATGTGGAACTTCTGCAACAGGTGCGGGCCGAACGAATGGATCAGCGGCACATCCGCGGCATCGCGACCATAGGCCACCACCAGCCGACCAATCCGTGGCTTGTTGTTGCGGGCGTCAAAGGTGTGCCAGCGGCCATCCAGAAACACCTCCATCCACGCGGCAAAGTCCATCGGTCCCGTGACAGGCACGCCGATATCACCTAGATAGCCGTTCACATACCGTGTCGGAATGTTCATGCAGCGGGTCAATGTGATCGCCAGATGGGCAAAGTCGCGACAGACGCCAGTCTGTTCCTGCCAGCCTTCGTATGCAGTGCGGGTATAACGGGCGTTTTGATAGTTGAAGCGGATGTGGTTGTGAACATAGTCGCAGATCGCCTGAACTCGCTGCCAGCCGGGAGTGATCTGGCCGAACATGTCCCAGGCAAACTGGCTTAGCTTGTCCGTCTCGCAGTAGCGGCTGCCAAGCAGGTAGATAAGTACGTTATCCGGCAGGTCGGCAATCGGCGTTTCCGGCAGCCACGACAGCACAGGATCGGGCTGATCCGAGGTCTCAATTGTCCAGTCACCGCGCAAGCTGAACGGACCTGCAGGTGCCACGCAGCGACGACAGGCATTGCCGAACTGATCGCGGTAAACCGTCGTGGGCACGGTAGGCGTGGTGGCAATGCCTGCTTGAAGGCGCAGATCATCGCGCCGCTCGTCCCGAATCTCCATCATGCAGATCAGTGGCGTGTCGATCGCACAGGACACCGTAATGTCGTAACCGTAGCGGATGAGCATGGAATATCCTTTGGCAGGGCCGCTGGGGCCGACAGGTTTATCTTGGGCCGCAACTTTATCTTAGGGTGGAACGTCAGCCTCCGCGCGGGAAATGCGGTTGTACCACATGGAAAGCCCTATTTGTCACCACTGCCAGCTGACGACTGCCACCTTTTCAGGCTTTCACCGCCACCAGCACCGCGCCCGCCGCGATCAACGCCACACCAAACCAGTTGGTTCCCGACAACCTTTCGCCCAGAAACACCGTCGCGATGACCGCAACGAACACGACACTCAGCTTGTCGATGGGGGCCACCCTTGCCGCATCACCGATCTTCAGCGCCCGGAAATAGCACAGCCACGATGCCCCGGTCGCACAACCCGACAACACCAGAAACACCCAAGTCCGCCCCGAAACTGTCGACGGCGCCTGCCACTGACCGGTTGCTGCCACCAACACGGCCAGGACGCACAGGATGACCAACGTGCGGATCAGTGTGGCAAAATCCGACCCCACCCCCGCCACGCCGACCTTGGCGAAGATGGCCGTCAATGCCGCAAAGCCGGCAGAGGCCAAAGCCCAGAATTGCCAGGTGACAAGGAAAGGTTTCATGGGTCGTCCCTCGCGTCCGCATGATCCTGCAAGAATACAGCAGAACACGATTGTTCTATGAAAAATTGTAGGCTTTTAGCGCGCGTGTCAGTTCAGGCGCTGTACTGCTATCGAAACGCGGTCGCGCAGGGGGACAGTGCCGGGTATGGTGACATAGTCCGCCAGCGACATCCAGCGGTCCATCGTGCGGGCCAGGCGGGCGTTGCCGCTGAGAAACAGGCGTCCATTGTCGATTTCGCGGGCGATGGTGCTGCGGCCAATTCTAATGCCACCCAAGGAGGTAACGCTGGTTTCGACAAACAGGTCGATGTCCATGCCGGGGTCGGATGTGCACAGCTCTGGCTGATCCACCCCCGGCTGTACGACCAACCAATACGTGTCGTAATCGAGTCCCTCGTCGTTGAAATGAAACCGCATGACAACGCGTTGCAGCGGCAGTTCAGAGATGTTGATCCAGCGCCGCATTTGCCACATAAGGTTCGACAGATCGGTGTCGCTTAGCGCGATTTCTGCCTCGATGTTGCACTGCGCCCAGGCCGCCAGCGCATCCAGCGCGGGTTCCAGTGCGATGCCTTTTGCGGTGCGGATGTAATCAACCGTGCCCGCCGCCCTGTCTTCGATCCGCTCGACCAGTCCGGCGGTTTCCAACTCCTTAAGGCGTTTGGACAACAGTCCGGGTGAGATATTGCCCACGCCGCGGCGGATGTCGTTGAACCTTGTCGACCCTACCCAAAGCTCGGTTAGAATCTGGATGGTCCAGCGCGGCTCTAGCAGTGAGCAGGCATGGGCGATCGGGCAGAGGATTCCGTAGCGTTTTGACGACATGGCGCCCACCTCCTTTCCGAACAGGCTAGGGCCGTTGCGCGGGTCGGTCCAGTTCAGAATCCGTATCGGATGTGGTTCTGGATCCGAACTATCCCAGCGTGCGACCGGGATGCGACCCTACAGGAACAAGTCTACCCGACCGTAGCACTTCAAAGGGGTGAAGCAAATGACGCAGACTTATTCAGAAAGGTCCAACCGTTCGGCGCTTTGGGGCATCATCCTCGGTCTCACCGCCGCCTGCCGCGCATTGGCCGGGGAAATGCATAACCGCTGGGCGGTTGCCCGCTCACTCGGCAGGCTCTCGCCGCAGGCTCTGCGCGACTTCGACCTGACCAGGGGCGACCTCGACGCAGCCCGTTCCGCACCGCTGTCGCAGGATATGGCGACGCAACTTTACATCAAGGCGCAGCTTCGTCCGTCGAACTGGTAAGGGCAATCGCGCAGTCAATTCCGTGGACTTTTGTTGATTGGAGGATCAGATGACCGACGGCACCGACCTGATCGAAAGCACAGCCGGGGTTATCTTTCGGCCAAGATGGCCAAAGTTGCGGTTGGGCGCAGCGGTTGTTGCTCTGACGTGCGAAGTCGGGCGCGCTGCGGCAATGGCCTATGTCGAGCCCTATCGGATCGATTCCAGCACGAATTCCGCGCGCGACAAGACCTGTCCCGATGGTCGAGACCCGCGCTGGTAGGTACCCCGCCAAATGAAAAACCCCCGGCCTTGCGGACGGGGGCAATTCGGTGAGGATCGCTCCTCCAGCTTTCGCAGACGTTGATCAAGCTCGCCTTTCGGGCGGCAAAACCGACGGTCACTTTTGCCTGAACGGCTTAAAGACCGCCTTCACGCTGAAGCTTCTTGCGCGCAAGTTTCCTTGCACGGCGAACGGCTTCGGCTTGTTCGCGCGCTTTCTTGACGGACGGTTTCTCGAAATGTTGCTTGAGCTTCATTTCGCGGAACACGCCTTCGCGCTGCAGCTTTTTCTTCAAAGCTCGCAGAGCCTGTTCGACGTTATTGTCGCGGACGCTGACCTGCATGTGGTTGTCACCACCTTCCTAGGTTAAAGTTGCACTGATGTGCAGGCTCGTGGCCCATAGCAAAGCCGCCCCGCCTTGTCTACCGACCGATGTAAAGGAGCGATAATGGACACGCCAAACAGCATGGAAGCCGCCAAATCCCGGCTTCTGGACGCCGCCCTGCCCCATGTAGCGTTCGACGGCTGGTC
>JBDSXE010000293.1:0-2538 GCA_039926325.1 Paracoccaceae bacterium
GAGTCTCGGGATCAAGCGAGATATCCTCATACTCCAGCACCACCCCGACCGCCGCAGGCCGCACCCGCCGCAGATGAGCCCGCAACCGCGCCATCAACTCGACCAGCGAGTACGGCTTGATCACGTAATCGTCCGCCCCCGTCTCCAGCCCGCGCACCTTGTCGACCTCTTCCGACCGCGCTGACAGCATGATGATCGGAATGCCCCGCGTCTCTGGCCGCAGCTTCAAACGTCTGCAAACCTCCAACCCCGACACCAGCGGCATCATCCAGTCGAGCAGTATCAAGTCCGGCGCATGTTCATGCACCAGCATCATCGCCTCTTCCCCGTTGGCCGCCTGCGTCACCACAAAACCCTCGGCCGCCAGATTATAGGCCAGAACCTCGCGCTGCGCCGGTTCATCCTCGACCAGCAGAACCGAAGGCGCGCTCATCCGGCGTCACCCGAGACAACCGCCTCACGCTTCGGCCGCGCGTCACCCGGCATAGCGCCAGTTGCAAGATAGATAACCTGTTCCGCAATCGTGGTGGCATGATCGCCGACCCGCTCGATATTCTTGGCAATGAAATGCAGGTGCATGCAGGCCGTGATGTTGCGCGGGTCTTCCATCATGTGGGTCAAAAATTCGCGGAACAAGGCAGTGTACATCTGGTCCACTTCCAGATCCTGCTGGCGCACCTCTTCCGCCAGCCCGATGTCGCGAGAAATGTAAGCGTCCAGCGCGTTTTTCAGCAACAATCCAACCTGCCGCGCCATCCGACGGATCGACCCTGCCGCACCGGGAATCGCCTGCATTGTAGCTAGCACGACGGAACGCTTGGCAAGGTTCTTGGCATAATCGCCGCAGCGTTCCAACGACGAGGCAATCTTCATCACCGACAACACTGTTCGCAAGTCGCTGGCAATAGGTCCGCGAATGGCGATCAGCCGCGCACATTCCGAATTGATTTGCTCTTCCAAGAGATCAATGGCGGCGTCACCTTGCAGAACCTGCGCGGCAACTGCCTCATCGCGGGTTTCCAGCGCGCTGGCGGCATCAGACAAGGCGGCTTCGACCAGCCCGCCCATCCGCAGCACCAAAGCCTGCACCGCCTCCAGATCACGGTCAAAGGCGCGTGCGATGTGGGGATCGTTATTCATGCGTCTCTCCTCAGCCGATCCGGCCAGTGATATAGGATTCCGTGCGGGGGTCTTTCGGGTTGGTGAAAATCTGGCCCGTCTCGCCATATTCCACCAGATTTCCCAGATGGAAAAACGCCGTGCGCTGGCTGACCCGAGCGGCTTGCTGCATCGAGTGGGTCACAATCACCACCGAAAACTGCGCGCGCAATTCGTCGATCAACTCTTCGACCTGCGCCGTCGCAATCGGGTCCAAAGCGGAGCAAGGCTCGTCCATCAGCAGCACCTCAGGCGAGGTCGCAATCGCCCGCGCGATGCACAGCCGCTGTTGCTGCCCGCCCGACAGGCCCGTGCCGGGTGAATGCAGGCGGTCCTTGACCTCATTCCACAGCGCGGCCTTGCGGATGGATTTTTCGACAATCTCGTCCAGTTCCGCCTTGTTGCGCGTCAGGCCGTGGATTTTGGGGCCGTAAGCCACGTTGTCATAGATCGACTTCGGGAACGGGTTCGGCTTTTGAAATACCATGCCGACCTTGGCACGCAACTGCACCGGATCGACGCGGGGATCGTAGATATCCTCGCCGTCCATTGTCAGCAGGCCCTCGACCCGGCACGACGGGATCGTGTCGTTCATCCGGTTCAGGCAGCGCAGGAAGGTCGATTTGCCACAGCCCGACGGCCCGATGAACGCCGTCACAGTCTTATCCAGAATGTTGACGTCAACATCCTTCAACGCGTGGTTGGTCCCGTAGTAGACCTGCACTTTGCGTGCCTCGATCTTGTTTGTCTCAACGTCCACGCGGCTCTCCAATCTCAGGTCTTTCATAGCATGCCCCTACCAACGGCGTTCGTATTTGCGGCGCAGGATGATCGCCACGGTGTTCATCGCGATCAGGAATACCAAAAGCACGATGATCGCACCTGAGGCGCGTTCGACAAACCCCGGATCGCTGCGCTGTGTCCAGTTGTAGATTTGTACTGGCAAGGCGCTCGCCGGATCGAACAGTCCCGATGGCGGCGCACCCGGAAAGTCGCGCACGAACGCCACCATGCCGATCAGCAACAGCGGTGCCGTCTCACCCAAAGCCTGCGCCAGACCGATGATCGTCCCCGTCAAAATCCCCGGCATCGCCAGTGGAAGAACGTGGTGCGTGACGGTCTGCAACTTTGACGCACCAATCCCCAAGGCGGCATCACGGATCGACGGCGGCACTGCCTTCAGGGCAGCACGCGTCGGAATGATGATCCGTGGCAGCGTCATCAGTGTCAGCACCAGCCCGCCGACGATTGGCGCAGACTGCGGCAGGCCCGCGAAGTTGATGAAAATCGCCAGACCCAGGATGCCATACACAATTGAAGGGACAGCGGCCAGATTTGCTATGTTCACCTCGATCAGGTCAGTCCAGCGGTTCTTCGGCG
>JBDSXE010000294.1:0-5373 GCA_039926325.1 Paracoccaceae bacterium
ATGGGATCAACGCGCGGGCCTCATCTTCGCCCTGATGCGTTAGCGGAGTGTCAGTGCAGCCGGTGTGCTGGCCGGAAAGTGACCAGGCCGTTTGCCCATGCCGGACAAGATACAGTCTCAGGGGTGTGTTTTGGGCAGTGGTCATTTCATCTACTTGATGGCCTGATATTAGCGTCACAGTACCGAATGGTCGCTTCAATGACTTAGCGCGGCCTATGTCTGCCACCAGCACAATAGCGAGTCCGGCGACCGCGCCAAGTCAGTCATGGCATTAACTGGAGTAGAGGTGAGTCAGGAAAATGCTATCGGACACTGTCAAATAACGCCACATCTATATAAATCAACATCTTACGCTCCAGAGACGGTTGGATACCAGCCGCGTTCCCTCTCGGCGGGCACCATAAGTGCGGGCGTTGGGGATTAGCCTCGTCCCCGTCTTTGCTCCGATCCTGTCATCGTCGCTGTCGTGTTTCGATAGCACTTAGCAAGGCCAGGCATGGAAGCCAGACTGCGACACATTCCTGAACTCTCGGATAGTTGAACTCTGTTGTTCGTCAAACGGCTATGCAGTTCGAAAAACCTTCCGTAGAACATCCGTGTGGATGGTATACGGATGGAGTCGATGCGGCCAGCGAACACACTGCTCTCCACAAAGTCCATCGACGCGGAAAAGATCACGATCAACCTTGGCGTTATCGATCTTGGCCAGATCGAACTTCTCGTGCAGGAAGGTTTCTACTCCAACCGCAGCGATTTCATCCGGACTGCAATACGCAATCAGATCGAACGGCACGCTGAAACAATAAACAGGGTAGTCACGCGCAAATGCGTCGACTTGGGGGTGCGGCATGTGACGCTGGCCGAACTAAACGCGGCGCAAGCGGCGGGCGAGATGCTAGAGATTCGCGTTCTGGGCCTCGCTATTATCGCACCTGACGTCTCGCCCGACCTCGCGCGGGAAACGATCGCGGCGCTGAGCGTTCTCGGCGCGCTGCAGGCCAGCGATGCGGTGAAAGTCGCCTTGGCTGACAGGATTTCCTGACTCCTCAACTTTGAAAGCACATCATGACAAAAATGTTCGCCGACGCGATCAGGAAGGCAACCGAACTGACCAAGTCCGGCAGGCTGAAGGAAGCAACTGCATTCATCCAATCGACGTTGAAGGGTGGCACTGACGATGTAGAACCTGCAGACCAGGCGGTAGTAGAAGGCGAGTTCACAAGGATCGACAAAGTTGACTCCGAACCTGTGCGGCGACCCGGTGGAATTGGTGCACGCCAGAGGCTAAGCGATACCCTGCTCAGGTTAGCCGCTGGCGGTGTGCCGACGTCAAAGCCGTTCCTTTCGCCGGCCAACAACCCACTACCCGATGGTGCGGAGTTTCTATCCCTTTCCCACACTGGCATGCATGGCAGCAGAAACTATCGGCTTTACGTGCCAAGCAACCGGACAACCGAGATGCCGTTGATCGTCATGCTGCATGGCTGCACGCAGAACCCCGAGGATTTCGCCGCAGGAACCGGTATGAACCTTCTTTCCGAGGAGTTCGGTTGCGTCATCGCCTATCCTGGACAGCCGATCGGGGCCAATGCCCAGAAGTGCTGGAACTGGTTTAAGCCGGAAGATCAGGTGAGGGGCAATGGAGAGCCGGGCCTCTTGGCAGGTCTGACGCGCGATGTTCTGCGCGATTTCCCTGTTGATTCTGCTCGCGTCTACGTCGCTGGACTTTCAGCGGGCGGGGCAGCTGCCAACATCATGGGATCGGCATATCCCGACATATTCAGTGCCGTTGGTGCCCACTCCGGCCTGCCTGTCGGCTCCGCTCATGATGTTCCTTCGGCTTTTGCTGCAATGCGGAACGGATCGCGCGGCAATAGACAGACAAATGTGGTCCCGACAATCGTGTTTCAGGGGCTTGCTGACACGACCGTCAATCCCAAAAATGGGCAGGCCATCGTCGATCAGGTGGCGGGACATTTCACCGGTGTGACGAAAATCACCGAAAAGCAAAAAACATCTCGCGGGCGCGCAGTTCGCACGACTCGATACAGCGACCACAACCAGCAATTACTTGCGGAACTCTGGGAGGTGGAGGGTGCGGGCCATGCCTGGTCAGGCGGCTATCCGGGGGGCAGTTATACGGATCCGGTCGGACCCAATGCGTCGCGCGAAATGGTGCGATTTTTTCTGGAACATCGTCGCGACAAGACAAATAGTTGATCGTGCCTTAGGGCCTGCCTGGAGTTTTCAACCAGGCAGGTGTTCTCAGGCAAGAGTTCTGACAGACGGTTCTCTCGCCCAATACCGTTGCGTGGCGGCGGTCGGAAGCTCTGCAAGGGACGTCACGCCAGCGTCAGATTTTATACCTGCGCGATCCAGCAGAGGCTTGGCACCGGTCGAGTAACCAACTGCTTTCAGGTGGCCGAAGGCATCCATGACAAAACCGACCGCTGCGCCATCTCGTGCAAGTTCTCTGGCTGCCGTCACGGTCAACACCAGCGCCACCGCATCGAACAACACTGAGGGCGAGCCTGCGAGTTGGCCGTCAGCCTTCATTTGACCACCGTCCAACTTGGTCAAACCTACTTTCGGTGCGACGGTGAAAGTACTACCGCCTGCGGCCATAACGGCCTTGATCAGACCGTCAATTTCAGGCTTGGACGACCCTTCAGCAAACAGAATGCCAACCTTGCGCCCCTTCAGCGTTGGCTGCCATTTTTTTTGAATAGACAGCGCATCGGAAGTAGCGAGATCAAGCGGTTCCCGAAAAGGCTTTGAAGCCTCAGGTAAATCGACCGCGAGTCCTGCTGCCACGCGACGCGCCAAGTCTGGATGGACGTTGCCAAGGTGAGAAAGCACCCTGATCCGCACATGCTCCAAAGTCACCTTCGAAAGTTCGAACACCAGCGCAGAAGCGATATGAGAGCGCTCACTATCGGTTTGCGATAGCCAGAACATCCGAGGCTGGCTGTAATGATCGCCGAAGGTTTCCGCTCTAATACGTAGTTTCGGGCCCTCGACCCGTTCCTTCGACGTGACAAAGCCTTTGCTGCATGCGCGAGGGCCGCCGTCCTCTCCGCTCGCGGCTAGGCTGTTGGGCTCGTAATTGGCACGCCCCGTTGGGACGAAAGTCTGCATCATCCCGTCGCGCTGCATATTGGCGAATGGGCAGCGCGGCGCATTGATTGGAATTTGGTGGAAGTTGGTGGTGCCGAGGCGCGATTTTTGCGTGTCGAGATAAGAAAACAATCGGCCTTGCAGCAAGGGATCGTCGGAAAAGTCGATGCCGGGGACGATGTTGGTCGGCAGGAAGGCCGCCTGTTCGTTCTCCGCGAAGTGGTTTACCGGGTTCTGGTCCAGCACCATCCGCCCAATCACGCGCAATGGAACGAGTTCTTCCGGGATTAATTTGGTTGGATCAAGCACGTCGTAAGGTAGGCTCTCCGCAAACGCCGCGTCGAAAGTCTGGATGGCAAACTCCCACTCCGGGAAGGCGCCCGAGTGGATCGACTCCCACAGATCGCGCCGGTGATAGTCGTTGTCCGCGCCCTGCAGCTTTGCGCTTTCATCCCATACCAGTGATTGCACGCCCAGCTTCGGTCGCCAGTGAAACTTGACGAAAGTTTCGACACCTTCGGCGTTGACCAGTTTGAAAGTGTGAACACCAAAGCCTTCCATCATTCGCAGACTGCGAGGGATTGCGCGATCGGACATTGCCCACATGATCGTGTGCATCGATTCTGGCATCAAGGACACGAAATCCCAAAATGTGTCGTGGGCGCTGCCGGCTTGGGGAAATCCGCGATCCGATTCCATCTTCACGGCATGAATAAGGTCTGGGAATTTGATGGCGTCCTGGATGAAAAAGACAGGAATGTTGTTGCCAACCAGATCCCAGTTGCCTTGGTCGGTATAGAACTTCACGGCAAAGCCGCGCACGTCCCTTGGTGTATCGACCGATCCCGCTCCGCCAGCGACGGTGGAAAAGCGGGCAAACAACGGCGTGCGTTTACCCTTTTCGGCAAACAGGGTCGCCCGGCTTAGGTCGGGGATCGGATCTGTGCATTCGAAATAGCCATGGGCTGCTGATCCGCGCGCATGAACAATCCGCTCCGGAATACGTTCGTGGTCAAAGTGAAATATCTTTTCGCGCAGTACGAAATCTTCCAGAAGAGTCGGCCCGCGTTCGCCCGCCCGTAAGCTGTTCTGATTGTCGGACAGTGGTACACCATGATTGGTGGTCAAAATCGGCTGCCCTTCGGCTGCCATCTGCTGCGTTTCGCCTGCGTTACCTATATTTGGGACCACAACTTTCTGGGACATTCTGTTTTACCTTAAATCTGGTGGATGCGAACCTGCAAAAGCCGTAGCGCAAGGGCCACGCCGCAGCATTTGTGAAACCCGAGGTGGCGCTGATGGTTCCATTGTTCGTCGCGCAATTCCGGAACGAAGTCCTATCCGGCGGTTTTACGCCAGCACAAGGTCAACTCGTATTGCTTGATTTTGCCGGTCCCCTGACTTTCCTGCACACACCGACACTTTGCAGATGCGCCGCGATTTTCGGGGACAGCATCAGATCATCAATCCGCAACCCCGCATGACGACCCGATCGGTTATAGCGCAGACCCGAGTGACGCAACCAGAAGATGGGCCGCCAACGGATGGCAGCCCATGCAACAGACTGAGTGTCAGAATTTAACCACGATAGGCGAATCCGCCAAAGATGCGGCCTTGGTCTCGGTGACGCCCACCGCGCACGGCACCAATATACGCCGCGGCAGCAGCCACCAGCGCTGCGGCGGCCAGCAAGAATGCTGACAGAACGGCGCTGACGCGAGCGACCTCGGCTGCCTTAATCGTAGCATCCTTGGCATCGGCTGCAAGCTTGTCCGCAGCTGCTTTCGCGTCCGTCGCAGCCTTTTCGGCATCAGTGCGTGCGGTTTGGGCGGAGGCAATGGCCGCATCAACCTTGGCGGAAGCGTCAGGCGGCGTGGCACCGGTGCCAGCGACAACGGCGCTGACAAGGTAGCTGCGTTCGGAATCGCTGATCTTGCCCGTGGCGACAATATTGCCCAGAATGCCTGCAGTCTCTTTGGCCATCGTAGCGGAGTCAGATGAACCGGCGGGAACTTGTTTAGGACGAAGCAGGGTGCTCCCGATATAATCCATTGGGTTAGCCTTCGCAGTATCCGGGACACTAGCGCCGAGTGCCGATAGTGCACCTTGCGTAGCACCGCCGACGACAGAACCTGCCGCTTGCACCACGGTGCCAGCAATCGCACCCGCACCCTGAGCAACTTTCCCAGCGGCTGAAACGGTAGTCGAGACAGCCGACCCCAGTAGAACAATGGACACGATTATACCCAGGCCCCA
>JBDSXE010000295.1:0-5830 GCA_039926325.1 Paracoccaceae bacterium
TGCAGGATGTTGTTCTCGCCACCCTCCTCATAGTTCAACACCAGCGAGACGGCGATTTTCGCGCCACCGGGCCATTGGGCGTCGGGAGGGTTGGGGCCGTGGCCTCGGAAATCGCGGGGATAGCGGGGGGGATTGGTTTCGGTCATGGGAAAACTGTAGACGTTCGGGGACGGGGCTTGCAAGCGGGGAGCGCCGGAGGAATGGAGGATGCGATGACCTATCTGGAGCCCGCGCAGGACGCGGGACGCGCGTTGTTCACGCGCGGAATCAGTGGAGCGGTGGTGATGCTGAACCTGTTGCGGCTGCGCGAGGTGGCAGATTATGTCGCGACGCCGGAACTGGCACCTCCGTCGCCGATTTCGGGGGCGAAGGCGTATGATATGTACATCGCGCACACTTTGCCCTTGCTGCGGAAAAGAGGTGGTGACGTGATTTTTCTCGGCAAGGGCGGACCGTTCTTTATTGGGCCGCCGGGTGAGGTGTGGGATCTGGCGATGTTGGTCAGGCAAGCCAGCTTGAACGATTTCGCGGCTTTTACCAGCGATGCTGACTACCTGGCGGGGATAGGGCACCGGACCGCAGCGATCAGCGACTCGCGGCTGCTACCGTTGGTGGAGCAGAGTTTGCGCGGCTAATCCGGTCAGGGCTTGCAAGCGCGCGGCTTCGCGGGGAAGGATAGAGCGAACAAGGGAATACTCCGAATGTCAGGTTTTCTGTCGACACATGTGCTGGATACTGCGCGAGGCAAGCCTGCGGCGGGGGTCGCGATCACACTGTATCGGGTCACGGGCGAAGCTCATGCGAAAATCGGTGATTTTGTCACGAACGCGGATGGCCGTGTGGATGGGCCGCTACTGACGGGCGCGGCGTTCATGGTTGGGACTTATGAGTTGGTCTTCGCCGCCGGGGCGTATTTGCGGAAAAGCGGGCAGGCGGGCGATGGCGTGCTGTTTCTGGACGAGATTCCGATCCGGTTTGGCGTGACGGATGCGGGCGCGCATTACCATGTGCCGCTGCTGATCTCGCCCTTTGCGTGTTCGACTTATCGGGGGAGTTGAGATGCGGATTGTCCTGATTCTCGTTGCACTGATCTTCGCCAACCCTGCGTCCGCTATTACTGGGAAAGAGGTTTGGCAGAATTGGCAGATGGCCGGGGCGTCTCATGGCTGGTTCGTCAAGCAAAGCCATGTGACCGACCTGCAGCACGGCATAAGGGTCGACGATCTTTTGGTCAGCAATGACAGCGGGTTGGTGATTTCGCTGACGGGTCTGACGTTTGCCGATGGCGCGAATGGCGAGGTGAAGGTGGCATTTGGGCCGAAGCTGGAAGTGTTGGCCCCGGTGACAAAAACGGCGTTGCTGACGGTCGAAAGTCAGGGGGCTGTGCTGTTGTTCAAGGATGCGGCACGTGGCTTTGCGATTGCCGCCGACAGCGTGGCGTTGATCAGCCCCGACAGCGCGAATAAGGCGGCGCGCTTTGCGCTGGATTCAGTGACGGGGGGAATTACCTTCGGGATGCCTGATGGGGCAAAGATGATTCCGATCGAGGCGTCGCTACATGTTGGGGATATTGACTACAACATCTCTGACATCAGTGATCCGGCAAGGGTCGTGTTGCTGGACGGCAAGATTCACGAAGTCGATTTCAAGGGTGCGGCCAAGATGCCGGTGGCTATGGCGGGGCATGATCTGGCAGCGGAGGATGCGTTCAAGGCTGGATTCGGCTTTGACATGACGCTGACGAATGGGCCGATGCATGCCCATGTCAACAGCGACGCGCGGGATTTGAATGCTACTGGTCTGGCCTGCAAGATGACGTTTACGATGGATCAGGGCCGCTTTGCGTTTCGCGATGATTGCGGCGACGGCGAATTGCGGCTGAAGGGGCCGGATACTGCGACAGAAGCGGTACTGACCTTGCAAAAGTTGCTGGTGCAGGTTTCCGCTCCGGTCAATTCTATGGCCAAGCCGTCGGACGTGAACTTTCTGGTTTCCCTGAAAGATGCCAAGGCGAATGACGCGGTCTGGGCCAAAGTCGATCCGAAGAACGCCTTGCCGCATGATCCGATGAGTGTTGTGCTGGATATGGCGATGCTGGCGCGGTGGAATATCTTCGATGACGCAACAACCGAGGGTTTCAAGCCGGAAGCGGTCAATCTGCGGCAGTTCGATCTGAACATCGCGGGGATGGCGGCAAGCTTTTCCGGGCACGGCATCACCAATCCGGGCAACTATGCGATGCCGTTCGGTGAGGGAGTGCTGGATGGCAAGGTCAGCGGGTTGAACCGGCTGCTGAATGCGATCATCGACGCCGGAATGGTATCGTCGGGCGATATTTTCCCCGTGCGGGCTGCGATGGCGATCGTGTTCGATCCGGGCGCCAGCGCGGATGTGCTGACCACGCATGTCGAGACGAAACAAGACGGCTCGATCTTTGTGAACGGGGTACAGATGAAGTAGCGCGCGTGGATGGGTGGGGTTGCACCCACGCTACTGGGGTAGGGTTTCAGCACTGCGTCGAACCTGTCAGCCCTTGCCCACCCGTGCAGGTGTAAAGCCAGCCTGAACTGTTGCATTGCGTCGCGCCTTCGGGGGAGCACTGGCTCATCACCAGCGGGCCGCCGGTGGCTGGCGGGTTGAGGTACAGGCCATACAGGCTTTGCACGAAATAGTCGTAGTCCATGCCGTTGCCGTAGATGCTGTAGGCGTAGTCGATCTCATCCGGGCAGGTTGCCGTCCACTGTTGAAACGACAGGCCGGGGGGAGGCGGGTTGCAATCGGCCAGCGCGATGCTGGCGGGAGTGATGGCGAAAGCGATGAGAGCGAAAATGAAGCGGGACATGGGCTATACAGCGAATGGAATGAATGAAGAAGGTTAGGCCGATGCTGCCGAGTCTGGCAAGTGTGCTGTGCAGGGCACGCGCATCAGCCCACATCAGGAGTTTTTCCACGCCTTCGGGCATTTGGCGGATTAACAGCGGCGTGATGCCGGGTATAGGTTTTCAGCAAAATGGAGTCTGGCATGTATGACTGGGTGGTGCTGTGGGAATGGGTTCAGATCGCGGTGCGTTGGACCCATGTGATCGTGGCAATCGCCTGGATCGGGTCGTCGTTCTATTTCATCGCGCTGGATCTGGGCCTGCAAAAGGTGCCCCATCTGCCTGAAGGGGCCAGCGGTGAAGAGTGGCAGGTTCACGGTGGCGGGTTCTATCACATCCAGAAATATCTGGTGGCCCCCGCGATGATGCCGGAACATCTGACGTGGTTCAAATGGGAGAGTTATTCGACCTGGCTTTCCGGTTTCACCATGCTGGTGCTGGTCTATTTCCTTGGCGCGCAGTTTTTCCTGATTGATCCGGCGGTGATGGACCTGACAGTTTGGCAGGCGGTGGCGATTTCGCTGGCCTCACTGGGGTTTGGCTGGATCGCCTATACGACGCTGTGCCGGGTGTTTGTTGATGCCAACCAGACGGTGCTGATGGTCGCGCTGTTTGTGGTGCTGGTCGCGATGAGCTGGTTTTACACCCATGTGTTTTCAGGCCGTGCGGCGCTGCTGCATCTGGGTGCGTTCACCGCGACAATCATGTCGGGCAACGTGTTCTTCGTAATCATGCCAAACCAGCGGGTTGTCGTGGCTGACCTGATCGCGGGGCGGAAACCCGATCCGCAATTCGGGAAAATCGCCAAGCAGCGCAGTTTGCACAACAACTACCTGACGTTGCCGGTGATTTTTCTGATGCTGTCGAACCATTACCCCCTGATCTTTGCGACCGAGTGGAACTGGATCATTGCGTCGCTGGTGTTCCTGATGGGGGTCACGATCCGGCACTGGTTCAACAGCCATCACGCGCGGAAGGGCAACCCGCACTGGACCTGGGCTGTTACGGCGCTGCTGTTCATCGTGATCGCGTGGCTGTCAACCGCGCCGATGCGGCACCGGGCGGAACAGAGCAAGCTGATCGGGGCGGATCTGGTCTATGCCTCGGCTGCAGGGTTTGGTGATGTGACGTCGATTGTGCAGGGGCGCTGTTCGATGTGTCACGCGCGAGAGCCGGCGTTTGACGGAATTTACATGGCCCCCAAAGGCGTGCTGCTGGAAACGCCGTCTGACATCGCCCACGAGGCGCGGCGGATTTACATGCAGGCCGGGATCACCCATGCGATGCCGCCGGCGAATTTGAGCCTGATCGAACCTGCGGAGCGGGCCGCGATTGTGAAGTGGTATCAGGGCGCGGGATTTACGGGGATCGAGGGATGAAGCGGATCGAGCGGGTGACGGCGGATGGCACGTTGACGGCAACGGTATTTCAGGGTGCGGGGACCGGTGGGGTAATCCTGTACATGGATGCGTTCGGGCCAAGGGCTGCGCTGGATGAGATGGCGACACGGATTACGGGGTGGGGATATTCTGTGCTGGTGCCGGACTTGTTTTACCGCGCGGGGTCTTATGGGCCGTTCGACGTGCCGACCGCGTTCGACAATCCGGTGACGCGCGCAGAGTTGATGGGGATGATCGCGGCGACCACGCAGGACATGACCGTTCGGGATGGCGCGGTATTTCTGGATATGCTGGCGGCTGAGGGCGTGACCGGTCCGGTTGGAACGGTGGGGTACTGCCTAGGCGGTGGGCGCGCGCTGAATGCGGCGGCGGCTTATCCTGACCGGATCAAGGCGGCGGCGAGTTTTCATGGCGGCAATCTGGCAAGTGATGTGCCGGACAGTCCGCACACGCGGGTGGGCAGTATTTCCGGGCGGGTTTATGTGGGGTCCGCGGGCGTCGATCGCAGTTTCCCGCCAGAGCAATCGGCGCGGCTTGCGCAGGCGCTGCGTGAGGCGAGAGTTGATCATCAGATCGAGAATTATGTCGGGATGCAGCACGGCTGGTGCGTATCGGACCACTCGGTCTACGACGCCAAAGGGGCGGCGCGGCATTGGCGGCGGCTGGAGACGTTTTTTGCCGAAGGGCTGGCAGGGTGAATTCTGCGGGGTTGCTAGCGGGTTGAGGTTCGCGGGGGTTTCACACCCCCGCACCCCAGTGGGATATTTATGAAAAGATGAATGGGCGGGCCAAGTTTTAATTAAATTTTAGAGGGGCTTATCGGCTGAATTTCCATTCGGTGATCTGGCTGTAGGTTTCACCGGGGCTGAGTTCGATGGAGGGGAAGTCTTCGTGATTGGGGGCGTCTGGCCAATTCTGCGCCTCGAACGCCAGACCCTCATATGCGGTTTTGCCGGGGCGAATGGCGCTGCGACCATCGTAGACCTGAATGCCGGGTTCAGAAGTGGCGATGGTCAGAATCAGGCCCGAGGTGCCCTTGAGCCATAACACATCGCGCGGCACTTCACGCTCGTGTGACAGGCAGAAGTTGGTGTCGAAGGCGTCGGTTTCCGGTGTGATCGGGCGCATTTCGCGCAGGTCGAAATGGGTGCCGGTGACATCGGCAACCTCACCCGTGGGCGTGAAGTCTTCGGTGGTGGGCAAGTAGGTGTCGGCGGCGACGCGCAGGGAATGGCCAACCCATGTCGGCGTGCCGTCAAGGTTCCAATAGCTGTGGTTGGCGGCGTTGAACAGGGTCAGCGCGTCGGTCGTGGCGGTGATTTCCAGCCGCAGAATGGCCCCGTTCAGCGAGAAGGTGGCGGAGACGTGGCGATTGCCGGGAAAGCCGCCCTCGTTATTGGGCAGGACGATTGTCAGCGTGACAGAGGTGTCGGAGACTGCGCCCAATGTCCAGACCTTGTGCTGGGTGCCCGCGCTGCCGCTGTGCAGGGTGTGATGGCCGGATTGGTTGGGTTCGAATTCGTGCAGCTTGTCGCCGATGTATGCGCTGGC
>JBDSXE010000296.1:0-11193 GCA_039926325.1 Paracoccaceae bacterium
TGCAGAAGGCCGACGGCATTGCGTTCGTCATCGTCTGAGCGGAACGAGTTGGAGCAGACCATTTCCGCGAAATCGCCGGTGCGGTGGGCGAAAGTCTTCACCTGTGGCCGCATCTCGTGGATGACGACGGAAACGCCATGTTGGGCAGCCTGCCAGGCGGCTTCGGAGCCAGCCATGCCGCCGCCGATGATGTGAAGTGTTTCGGTCATGTAGGGGATTTAGGCGGTTTTTCCGGAAATGGGAAGGGAGCCAGCGCGAGGCTGGCTCCGGTCACGTCAGCGTTTGTCGATGGCGACAGAGCCTGCGCCGTTGGCAAAGATCATCAGGAAGCCACCAGCAAGGCCGAGGTTCTTAAGGAACATCACCATCATGGTCTGGTCGGCAAAGTTACTGTGGTAAAGCACGGCAGTGACGATGCAGAAACCTGCAGCCAGCAGCGCCATGATGCGGGTTTGAAAGCCCAGGATCATCGAAAGGCCAACCGCGATTTCAAAAATGATCGCAGGCCAAGCAAGGAATGACGGCAAGCCGCCCATTGCGAGGTAGCCGGCAAAGCCCTGCACGTCAGCGAGTTTGCCAAGGCCGCCGACAATGAACAGCGCGGCGATCAAGAGGCGGGCGACGAGGGGGATGAAGGTGTTGAGTTTTTCCATGGGAGCGATCCTTTGTGTGACCCGGGTTGGGCATCGAGTGCGTGTACGGTGTGCAGGCGGGCAAAGAAAGCTCTGTTGACGCAGGGTTGATCTGCGTTGATGCACAGTTGGGGCCTATGATTGGGTAGGGCGTTTGGGGCAATCGCTGGGGGTTTCACACCCCCAGACCCCGTGGGATATTTATGAGCAAATGAATTTGTAGAGGGCTTGGCGTTCTGCGGTGATGTAGGCGGCGGGGTCGGAGCCGTCGTAGCGGCCCAATGCGGCCGCCTTGTCGAAGAAACCCTGTGCGGGCAGGTTGTTGTTCAGACGGCCTGATACGAGCGCGGCGCGCAGGGAGTGGTTCGCGGCGGCATCGCGATCCATCAGCGCCTCTAACGCTGCGGTCAGTTGGGCGATGGTGCCGGGGCCGGTCAGGCCAAGGTCGCTGGCGAGGGTGCCGTAGGTTGTGGTCTGGCCCCTCGCCGCAAGGTCGTTCAGGCGCGCCTCAAGCGGGCTCATCGCCCTGTTCCGCAACGCGGGCGACCGAGACAACTTCCTCTGACCCGCCGGTGTTCAGGACTTTGACGCCGCCTGCGCTGCGCGACCGGAAGCTGATCTGGTCCACGGGCACGCGGATCGACTGGCCGGTAGAGGTGGCGAGCATGATCTGGTCGGTGATCTCTACCTTGAAGGAGGCGATAAGGTTGCCGCCGCGCATGTTTTTGTCGATGGCGCGAACACCGATGCCGCCGCGACCGCGCACGGGATAGTCGTGGCTGGACGACAGTTTACCGGCACCTGACGTCGTGATGGTCAGGATAAGATCCTCTGCCGCCGACATTTCGGCGTAGCGTTCCGGCGAAAGCTGCACGACTTCGGAGGTAATTGCGGCCTCTGCCGGGGCTTCGTCGTCTTCGGGATCGTCGGCCGCGACTTCATCAGGGCAGCCCGCCATCAGGCGACGCTGTTTCAGGTACACTTCACGCTCTGCCGGGTCAGCCTCGAAATGGCGGATGATCGACATGGAAACGACGGCGTCGTCCTTGCCCAGACGGATGCCGCGCACACCGGTAGAGCCGCGCGATTTGAAGACACGGATGGCGGTGGTGGGGAAGCGGATGGCGCGACCAAGGGCGGTGACCAGCATCACATCATCCTGATCATCAGCGATGGCGGCGTTAATCAGGAACACGCCCTCGGGCAAGTTCATCGCGATCTTGCCGTTGCGTTTGACGTTGGTGAAGTCGCTGAGGTCGTTCTGGCGGACGTCGCCGTCAGAGGTCGCAAAGACGATTTGCAGGTTGTCCCAGTTTTCTTCGGGCTCATCGACCGGCATCAGGGCGGCGATGGAGATTCCGTTGGCGATGGGCAAGAGGTTGATGATGGCCTTGCCCTTGGCGGTGCGGCCTGCCAGCGGCAGTCGCCAGGTTTTCAGTTTGTAGACCATGCCGTCGGTGGTGAAGAACAAGAGGTTGGTGTGGGTGTTGACGACGAAAAGGGTCGTAACGACGTCGTCTTCCTTGGTGCCCATCGAGGCCAGACCTTTGCCACCACGGTTTTGGCTGCGGAATTCGGCGAGGGGCGTGCGTTTGATGTAGCCGCCGGAGGTGATGGTGACGACCATGTCTTCGCGTTCGATAAGGTCTTCATCCTCCATATCGCCGGACCAGTCGACGATTTCGGTGCGGCGGGGAACGGCGAAGGCGGTTTTGACTTCGCGCAGTTCGTCGGAGATGATCGCCATGATGCGGTCACGCGAGCCAAGGATATCTAGGTAATCCTTGATCTTGCCGGCCAATTCTTCCAATTCGTCGGTGACTTCCTTGACGCCCAAAGCGGTCAGGCGTTGCAGGCGCAGATCGAGGATGGCGCGGGCCTGCACTTCGGACAGGTTATAGGTGCCGTCGTCGTTGACGGTATGGCTAGGGTCGTCGATCAGCTTGATATAGCTGATGATGTCATAGGCGGGCCAACGGCGGGTCATCAGTTTCTCACGCGCCTCGCCAGCATCGGCGGAGGCGCGGATGGTACGGACAATTTCATCGACGTTGGACACGGCAACGGCGAGGCCACACAGGATGTGGCTACGCTCGCGCGCTTTGCGGAGTTCGTAGGCGGTGCGACGGGCGACCACTTCTTCGCGGAAGGTAATGAAGTGGGTCAGGAAATCGCGCAGGGCGAGGGTTTCCGGACGACCACCGTTCAACGCGAGCATGTTGCAGGCGAAAGAGGTCTGCATCGGGGTGAAGCGCCAGAGTTGGTTCAGCACGACATCGGCGGTGGCGTCGCGTTTCAGTTCGATGACGACGCGAACGCCGGTACGGTCGGATTCGTCCTGGACGTGGGCGATGCCTTCGATCTTTTTCTCACGGACCTGCTCCGCGATGATTTCGATCATCCGTGCCTTGTTCACCTGATAGGGAATCTCGTCGATGACGATGGCGTAGCGGTCTTTGCGCAGCTCTTCGATGCGGATCTTGGCACGGATGATGATGGAACCGCGCCCTTCAAGATAGGCTTTGCGGGCACCGGAGCGGCCAAGGATCGTGGCGCCGGTCGGAAAATCGGGGGCAGGGATGATCTCCATCAGCGCCTCGGTCGACAGATCGGGGTTGGCGATCAGCGCAAGGGTGCCGTCGATCACTTCTCCAAGATTGTGCGGCGGAATGCGAGTGGCCATGCCGACAGCGATGCCTTCGGCGCCGTTGACCAGCATGTTGGGAAAGCGGGCGGGCAGGACCGTGGGTTCCTGCTGTTTGCCATCGTAGTTGTCCTGAAAATCGACGGTGTCCTTGTCGATATCG
The DNA here is from genome assembly GCA_039926325.1 of Paracoccaceae bacterium. GTDB lineage: Bacteria > Pseudomonadota > Alphaproteobacteria > Rhodobacterales > Rhodobacteraceae > Stagnihabitans. The sequence goes on from JBDSXE010000296.1 coordinate 3,440, forward strand.
GCCAGCAGGAAGTTCGCGGGCTTGCCCATCCGAACCTCAGTATAGCGGAATGCGGCCGGTGGATCGCCGTCCATCGAGCCGAAGTTGCCTTGGCCGTCCAGGAGGACGAGTGACATCGAAAACGGCTGCGCCATACGGACAAGGGCGTCGTAGATCGCGCTGTCGCCGTGCGGGTGATACTGGCCCATCGTGTCGGCCACGGGGCGCGAGGATTTGCGGTAGGGCTTGTCGTGGGTGTTGCCGACCTGCTGCATCGCAAAAAGGATGCGACGGTGGACAGGCTTCAGGCCATCACGCAGGTCGGGGATGGCGCGGCTGACGATGACCGACATCGCATAGTCGAGGTAGGCGGTCTTCATCTCTGCCACGATGTCGATCTGCGGGCCGTGATGAATCGGACGGTCGGGCGTGTCGTCAGTGGGGTTCGGTGTTTCCGGGATATCGGACAAGGGCCGCGCCTTCCTGCAAGGAACAAGATGTTGTTGGCGTAGACCTTACACTATCCCGCATTTGGGGTGCAATGGCGGATGCTTCCGCGGTTTGGCAGCCATTTCGGCTGAGTGCTAACACATTGTTTTTGTTGCAATTATATGGCGATGCGCCATCATGATTTTATCGAGCATTTCAAGGAGGTGCAAATGCGCCCGCGCGAGACGGAACTGATGCTGAAGGGATACGGGTTGCTGACGGCGGAACTATACTACCGGATTCCCGATTTTCGCAATGTTCTCAATACCTTCGTTTGGCAGGAATATGATATTGCCCCGGATTATCCGCATCTGTTCGGGTTCATCGAGTTTTGGCAGAAAAAGATCGAAGGACCGCTGCATTCGGTGCGATTCACCCATCGGAAGGAGATTGCGCCGGGTGCGTGGCACAATGTGGTCGGGGAGTTCCGGCTGCATTGACGAGGGGCCTATTACTGAAGCAATTTGGCAAAAGTGAAATCAGTCACTCCGCCCGCATCAGCATCCCGAACAGGTCGCGCGGGTCGTCGGGGTCGGCGATCATGTCGAGTTGGGTGAAGAGGCCAGTTTCGGTGAGTTTGGAGCGGACGTAGCGCAGGGCGGCGAAATCTTCGATGGCGAAGCCGACGCTGTCGAACAGGGTCACTTCCTGTGCGGTTTTGCGACCTGTTGCCGTGCCAGTCATGACTTGCCAGAGTTCGGTGACAGGATGGTCGGGGGATAGTTGCTGAATCTCGCCTTCAATGCGGGTTTGCGGCGGGTATTCGACGAAAATTGCGCTTCGCAGCAGGATATCGCGATGCAGTTCGGTCTTGCCGGGGCAGTCGCCGCCGACGCCGTTGATGTGAACGCCGGAGCCGACCATGTTGTCGGTCAGGATCGTGGCGTACTGCTTGTCGGCGGTGACGGTGGTGATGATCTGCGCGCCGAGTATGGCGTCTTCGGCGGTCTTGCAGGCGGTGATCGTCAGGCCGCTGGTTGAAAGGTTGCGCCCGCATTTGGCAGTAGCGGCGGGGTCGATGTCGTAAAGCCGGACCTCGGTGATGCCACAGATCGCCTTGAACCCAAGCGCCTGAAATTCGGCCTGCGCGCCGTTGCCGATCAGGGCCATTGTGGTGGCATTGGGCGGCGCGAGGAATTTGGCAGCCATTGCAGAGGTGGCGGCGGTTCTAAGCGCGGTCAGGATCGTCATTTCCGACAAAAGTACCGGATAACCGGTGCCGACATCGGCCAACAAGCCGAAGGCGGTTACAGTTTGCAGGCCGCGCTTCATGTTGCCGGGGTGGCCGTTGACGTATTTGAAGCCATAGGTTTCGCCGTCCGACGTGGGCATCAGTTCAATGACACCGACGTCGGAATGCGAGGCGATGCGGGGCGTCTTGTCGAAATCGGGCCAGCGGCGAAAGTCGGCTTCAATCTCTGCCGCCATTTCGGTCAGGACGGTTTCGATGCCGATGTGGTGGACAAGGGCCATCATGTCGTGAACCGAAACGAACGGGACGAACGCCAGATGCGAGGGATTCGGTTTTTGCAATTGGGTCATCTAGTAGCTCCGCGTCGGGCGGTCGAAAACTTTGCGGCCCATGAGGGAACCTACAAGGTCGACCATCAGTTTGGCGGTGCGACCCCGTTCGTCCAGGAAAGGGTTCAGTTCGACAAGATCAAGCGAGGTGACAAGGCTGCTTTCGTGCAGCAGCTCCATGACCAGATGCGCCTCGCGGAAGGTGGTGCCGCCCGGCACCGTGGTACCAACGGCGGGGGCAATCGCGGGGTCGAGGAAATCGACATCAAGCGAGACGTGCAACATGCCGTTCGCGGCGCGGACGGTATCCAGAAATTCGCGCAAAGGGGCGACGATGCCGCGTTCATCCAGCACGCGCATGTCGTTGATGGCGATGTCGTGTTGCAGCAGGGCGGCATGTTCGGCGGGATCGACGGAGCGAATGCCATAAAGGCAGATCTGGGCTGCGGGGATGGGTTTGGGGAACGGTGGGAACGGCGCGAAACCCTCACGACCTGCGATGTAGGCGACGGGTGTGCCGTGCAGGTTGCCACTGGTGGTGGTGAGGGGCGTGTGGAAATCGGAATGGGCGTCAAGCCACAGCAGGAACAGCGGACGGTTCTGGCGGGCGGCGAAGTTGGCGGCTCCGGTGACTGTGCCGAGTGCAAGGGAGTGATCGCCGCCAAGGATGATGGGCAACCCACCGGCGGAAAGCGCATCGTCGACTTTATCGGACAAGAGGTTGGTCCAAGCCAAAACTTGCGCCAGCGCATGAATGGCGGGGTTGGCGTGGGGCATCGGCGCAAGGTCGGGCAGCGACAGATCGCCCCAGTCGTCAACACTGTGGCCAAGCTCGTGGATGGCGCGCGCCATGCCTGCGACCCGGTAGGCCGCGGGGCCCATGACGCAGCCCTGACGGCGTTGGCCGTCGTCGATGGGTGCGCCGATCAGGATGGTGTTGGGCATAAGCGATTCCTTCAGGCTGTTCCTTGCTGATTAGCATGGCGGTTCGGCGCGGGGTTGGAAAACTGTCCAAGTGGGTGCTAGAGTTCGCGGATGAGTACGACAGCTGGCACCACTCCCCCGCAATTGGCCCTTTCATTGCTGAAATCGGGCGGGTTCAGGGTTGGTCCTGAATGGGAGCGGGCACATGAATTGTGCCAGCTGGATGAAGGCGACCGGGCGCATGATCTGGTCCACGCGCTGTGCCACTGGATCGAAGGCGACATCACGAACCGCGACTACTGGTATCGGCGGCTGACCCCGTGGCGGCGCGGCGAAACGATCGAGGCAGAGTGGGACGCAGTTCGGGCCGAGATCGGCTGATGACGGCGGGGGTGCCGTTGTGAAAGTCTGGGCATTGGAGGGCGCGCAGTTTGCGGCTATGGTTCGCCGCGAACGGGGGCCCCGATGATTGTTGAACTTGGACATTTCGCGCTGATACTGGCGTTCTGCGTGGCCGTCTTGCAGATGTGCCTGCCGCTGTTGGGGGCGCATCGGCGGGATGCGGCGCTGATGGCGGTGGCGGGACCGGCGGCGACGGTGCAGTTTTCGTTGATCACTGTGGCGTTTGCGGCGCTGGTCTATGCCTTTGTCACGGATGACTTTTCGCTGCGGCTGGTTGTCAACAATTCCAACACGCTTCAGCCGTTGCTGTACAAGGTCACCGGGGTTTGGGGTAACCATGAGGGGTCGCTGCTGCTGTGGGTGCTGGCGCTGAGTTTTTATGGCGCCTGCGCGCATTGGTTCGGCGGCAATCTGCCAGCAGTGTTGAAGGCGCGGGTGCTGGCAGTTCAGGGCTCGATCGGGGTGGCGTTCATGGCGTTCATGCTGCTGACGTCGAACCCATTTCTGCGGTTGGCCGCGCCGCCGATGAACGGGCAGGACATGAATCCGCTGTTGCAAGACCCCGGCTTGGCGTTCCATCCGCCGTTCCTGTATCTGGGCTATGTCGGTCTGAGCATGGCGTTTTCGTTTGCGGTGGCCGCCTTGATCGAGGGTAGGGTCGATGCGGCCTGGGGGCGGTGGGTGCGGCCGTGGACGCTGCTGGCTTGGGTATTTCTGACCGTCGGCATCGCGATGGGATCGTGGTGGGCGGATTATGAGCTGGGTTGGGGCGGGTTCTGGTTCTGGGATCCGGTGGAGAATGCGTCATTCATGCCGTGGCTGATTGCGACCGCGCTTTTGCACAGCGCGATTGTTGTTGAGAAGCGCGAGAGTTTGAAGGCGTGGACGATCCTGCTGGCGATATTGGCGTTCGGATTCTCGCTGATAGGGACGTTCATTGTGCGGTCGGGCGTGATCACCTCGGTGCATTCATTCGCCAATGACCCCGAGCGCGGGGTGTTCATTCTGCTGATCCTTGCGGTGTTCATGGGCGGGGCATTGACCCTCTTTGCGGCGCGGGCCGGGGCGCTGGAGGCGAAGGGCGTGTTCGCGGTGGTCAGCCGCGAGTCGGCGCTGGTCGCGAACAACCTGCTGCTGACGGTAGCGGCGTTCGTGGTGTTCATCGGGACGATTTGGCCCTTGGTCGCAGAGATCGCGATGGGGCGGGCGTTGAGCGTGGGGGCGCCGTTCTTTGACGCTGCCTTCACGCCATTCATGGTGGCGCTGGCGGTGATCATGCCGATTGGCGCTGTGATGCCATGGAAACGCGCGGATATCGCGCGGTCGGCACGGGCGTTTCGCGTCGCAGCGGTGCTGGCGGTCGCGTTGGGGTTGCTAATCTATGCGATGCAAACCGGTCGGTCGGCTTTGGGGCCGGTCGGCGTGATGCTGGGGGTCTGGGTGGTGGTCGGCGCTGCGGTCGATTTGTGGCAGCGGACAGGCCGGGGTTCGCCGGAGAACCGGATCAGTCGCCTTGGGCGGTTGCCACGGGCGGACTGGGGCAAGGCGGTGGCGCATGCGGGGTTAGGGATCACGATCTTTGGCGTGGCGGCGATGACGGCTTGGGTAACCGAGGATATCCGGGTGGTGCAGACCGGTGGCAGCTATGATCTAGGACCGTACGAAGTGCAGCTGGTGGGCGTGACCGAGGTGCAGGGGCCGAACTATACCGCGCGGCGGGCAGAGATGCGGGTGACGAAGGACGGGGCATTTGTTGCCACGATGTATCCCGAAAAGCGGGCCTATCCGGTTGCAGGGATGGCCACAACCGAAGCGGCGATCCGACAAGGCGTGGCGGGCGATCTGTATCTGGTGATCGGTGATCCGCAGGATGGTGGCGGGTGGGCGGTGCGGTCGTATATCAAGCCGTTTGCCGATTGGCTGTGGGGAGGGGCGTTGATCATGGCATTGGGTGGCATGCTCAGCCTGTCGGATCGGCGCTACCGGATTGCGGCAGCGGCAGCGCGACGGTCTGCGGCAGTGGTGGCGGCGGAATGAGGTGGCTTGCAGCACTGATGCTGATGGCCGGACCGGCGTTTGCGGTGCTGCCGAACGAGGTTCTAAAAGACCCGGGCATGGAGGCGCGGGCGCGGGCGATTTCGCAAGAACTGCGCTGTCTGGTGTGCCGTAACGAAAGCATCGACGATTCCGATGCCGATCTGGCGCATGACCTGCGAGTGCTGCTGCGTGAGCGGCTGGTGGCTGGAGATACGGATGATCAGGCGGTCGCCTTCATCGTGGCGCGCTACGGTGAGTTCGTGCTACTGCGGCCGAATGCCATGGGGGGCAACCTGCTGTTGTGGCTGGCCGGGCCGTTGATGCTGTTGGGCGGCGGGGCGGTCGCGGTCACAATGCTGCGGCGCCGTTCGCACAGCAGCGAGGTGGCAGCCTTATCGACTGAGGATCAGGCGCGGCTGGCGGAGCTGTTGCAGCGGCAACCTTAGGGCTTGCTGTGAGCGCAGGCTTCGTAGCATTCCCTGAATAGCGACCCCAACAATTTACCGGAACCAGATTGAACATCTTTTCGTTCGCCAGCAGGTGAGTTAACCTTTATGATTAACAGACTGCACGGGATTTAATTGTGTGGGGATACCATGTGGGAAGATCTACTGATTTGGGTTTTGCGTGGGTTTATTGATGCGGGGCATTTACAGCTGACCCTGCCAAGCGGGCGGGTTGAGCATTTGGGCCTGATCTCCGCGCCCGTCGTCGCGGTGGCGCTGCTGGATGGCTCCTTGCCACGCAAGCTGTTGTTGAACCCGGAACTTGCGATTGGCGAAGCCTACATGGACGGCACGATGACCATCGGCGGCGACGATCTGAAAGGGTTTTTGCAGCTGGCAATCGGCTCAGGTCGCGAGACGCGCTGGTCGCCGCTGACATGGCTTGTCAAGTTGAACAAGGCGATGATGCGGTTGAGTGACTGGAACCCGTTGCCCAAAGCGCGGGCCAACGTGGCGCATCATTATGACATCTCACCAGAGCTGTACGGTCTGTTTCTGGACCCGAACAAGCAATATACCTGCGCTTATTTCCGTGATCCGGGTATGACGCTGGAACAGGCGCAGTCGGCCAAGATGGCTTATATCGGACGCAAGTTGCTGCTGGAACCGGGAATGCGGGTGCTGGATATCGGCTGCGGATTTGGCACGCTGGCGATTGCGCTGGCACAGGATCATGGAGCGCGGGTCGTTGGCGTGACGCTGTCAGAGGTGCAACTGGCCGAGGCAAAGCAACGGGCGGTGGCGGCAGGTGTAGCGGACCGGGTAGAGTTCCGGTTGCAAGATTACCGTCAGGTGACCGGGCCGTTTGACCGGATCGTGTCAGTGGGCATGATGGAGCATGTCGGCAAGCCCCATCTGGGCACTTATTTCCGCAAGGTGAATGATTTGCTGACGCCGGACGGCGCGGCATTGATCCACTTTATTGCCCATCCTCAGATGCCTGACCGGAACTCTCCCTGGTTCGAGAAATACATTTTCCCCGGCAGCTATTGCCCGACGCTTTCCGAAGTATCGCCGCATCTTGGGCGAAGCGGACTGATCCTGGCCGACCTGGAGGCGTGGCGCGGCCACTATGACCCGACGCTGGCAGGATGGCGGGAGAACTTCGAAAAGAACGTCGACCGCATCCGGGAATTGACCGACGAGCGGTTCATCCGGATGTGGCGCTATTACCTTATGTCGGCAGAGATCAGCTTTTCCGAAGGGTTGCTGACCATCCATCAGTTGCAGTTGACCAAGCGGCAGGACGCCGTACCGAAGTCCCGCGATTACCTGTATCAAGCACTTGTACCGACGACCGTTTCAAGCGCCCCGCGACAAGGCGGCTATGCCGGTGCGGGCAATTTCGCGCAGGCCGAGCGGGCGCATGAGTTCAGCGAAAGCGTCGATCTTTTCCGAAGTGCCGGTCATCTCGAAAATAAAGCTCTCAAGGGTTGAATCGACAACGTTGGCGCGGAAGATTTCGGCCAGACGCAGCGCCTCGATCCGGGCGTCGCCGCGGCCGGTCACTTTGAACAACGCCAACTCGCGTTGAACGGCGGGGCCCTCGGTGGTCAGGTCGTGAACTTCGTACACCGGGACAAGGCGTTGCAGCTGCGCCTTGATCTGGGCGATGACGGCGGGGGTGCCGCGGGTGACGACAGTGATGCGGCTGCGATGACCTTCGTGGTCAACCTCGGCGACGGTCAGGCTTTCGATGTTGTAACCGCGCCCGGCGAACAGGCCGATCACGCGCGCCAGAACGCCGCTTTCGTTGGAAACCAGAACCGCCAGCGTGTGGCTTTCGATCACCTCGGAGTTCGGATCGCGCAGGTCATAAGCGGAATGGCTGGAGGAGCCTTTTTTGATGTTGAGGGCGTTCATTCTGGCGCTTTCATCTTTTCATAAATATCCCAC
>JBDSXE010000297.1:0-6355 GCA_039926325.1 Paracoccaceae bacterium
CCGGCGGCATCCCCTCCGGCGAGCCATACAAGAACACCTCCACCTCCCAGCCCCACTCCTTCAATACCCTAGCCACCACAAACCCGTCGCCGCCATTCCCCCCCGGCCCGCACAGCACAACCGCCCGGAACGATCCCGCCTGCAACTCTGGCCATTCCGCGAACACAGCCTCGACCACACCGCGCCCGGCACGCTCCATCAACTCCAATCCGGTTACTTCGCCAGAGGCGATTGCGGCGGCCTCGATAGCTCGCATCTGCGCTGCGGTCAGCAATTCGGTCATTATTCCACCCTAGTTCCCCAAACAGCCTATATTTTGAGCGCGATGATTAAATTAAATGCGGCACCCGCAGAATCCCATGCCGCGCCGCCCGTATCCTTACCCTAGTCAATTGTTCCGCCCGCAGGGAAGTGATGGATAGGCGCAAGACAGGCAATATGCGGGGGGACATTGGCCCATGAAAAAAATTGAAGCGATCATCAAACCGTTCAAACTGGACGAGGTGAAAGAGGCGCTGCAAGAGGCGGGCATTCAGGGCCTGTCCGTGACCGAGGTCAAGGGTTTCGGCCGTCAAAAGGGCCATACCGAACTGTACCGTGGCGCCGAATATGTCGTCGATTTTCTGCCCAAGGTGAAGATCGAGGTCGTGCTGACAGATGACATGGTCGAAGCCGCCATCGCCGCCATCATCTCTGCCGCGCGCACCGACAAAATCGGTGACGGCAAGATTTTTGTCTACAACGTCGAACAAGCCATTCGCATCCGCACCGGCGAGTCCGGCGACGACGCGATCTGAACCCAACCAAGCGCATCCCGAAAAGTGGGAACCGGTTTTCGGACAAGATGCGCGCTGACCAAGAAACTTTAACCCAAACCGAAAGGCAGCATGATGAGCGCAGTAAGCGATGCTCTGAAACTGATCAAAGACGAAGAGGTCGAATATGTCGACATCCGTTTTACCGACCCCAAGGGCAAACTTCAGCACGTCACGCTGATCGCTGACCTCGTGGACGAAGACTTCTTCGAAGAAGGCTTCATGTTTGACGGCTCTTCCATCCACGGCTGGAAATCCATCGACCAGTCCGACATGAAACTGATGCCGGATGCCGCCTCGGTCTATATGGACCCGTTCTATGCCGAAAAGACCCTGTGCGTGCATTGCAACGTGGTCGAGCCGGACACTAACGAAGCCTATGATCGCTGCCCGCGTCAGGTCGCGATAAAGGCGGAAGCCTACCTGAAATCCACCGGTATCGGCGACAACGCCTATTTCGGACCCGAAGCTGAATTCTTCATCTTCGACGACGTGCGCTATCAGATCGCGCCGAACAAAGTGTCCTATCAGATCGACGCTGAAGACGCCGCCTGGAACACCGACGCCACGTTCGAAGGCGGCAACCTGGCGCATCGTCCCGGCTATAAGGGCGGCTATTTCCCGGTCAACCCGATGGACGCGACGCATGATCTGCGTGGCGAAATGCTGTCCACGATGAAGCGTATGGGCATCAAGGTCGACAAGCACCACCATGAGGTTGCAACTTGCCAGCACGAACTTGGCATGGTTTTCGGTGGTCTGGTCGAACAAGCCGACAACATGCAGAAATACAAATACGTGATCCACAACGTGGCCCACGCCTATGGCAAGTCCGCGACCTTCATGCCCAAGCCGATGAAGGGCGACAACGGGTCCGGCATGCACGTCAACATGTCCATCTGGAAAGACGGCAAGCCGCTGTTTGCAGGCGACAAATACGCAGATCTCAGCCAAGAGGCGCTGTGGTTCATCGGCGGCATCTTGGTGCATGCCAAGGCGCTGAACGCAATCACCAACCCGTCCACCAACAGCTACAAACGCCTGATCCCCGGTTTTGAAGCTCCGGTTCTGCGGGCATATTCGGCCCGCAACCGCTCTGGCTGCGTTCGTATTCCGTGGACGGAATCGCCCAAAGCCAAACGTGTCGAGGCGCGCTTTCCCGATCCGTCCGCCAACCCCTATCTGTGCTTTGCGGCGCTGATGATGGCTGGCCTTGACGGCATCAAGAACAAGATTGACCCGGGCCCGGCTTCGGACAAGGATCTGTACGATCTGCCGCCCGAAGAATTGGCCGCGATCCCGACCGTTTGCGGCAGCTTGCGTGAAGCTCTGCAAGAGTTGGAAAAGGACATGGACTTCCTGCTGTCGGGCGACGTTTTCACCCGCGACATGCTGGAGTCGTATATGGCGCTGAAGTGGGAAGAGGTTTACGCCTTTGAACATACGCCGCATCCGATTGAATACGCGATGTACTATTCCTGCTGATCAAACGGCGGAAATACCAAAAGGGCGCTTACGGGCGCCCTTTTTCACGGGCTGATCAGCGACCGCAATTTTGCCAGATGCGGGGCGATCGATACGACAATGGCAAGCGCACCGCCCACCCCCACGCTGCGCGACGATACTGTCGCCACCAATACAGGCGGCAGGTTGGGGTTTTCGCGCAGCACGACCGGCGCACCAGACAGCCCCGAAATCACATCGCAAGTCACCGCCGTCACGCCGCCATCGCTTTCAATTGCGGTGCAGCCCTCTCGGATAGTCGCCCCGTCTGGCCCGCCCCGCTGATACCCCACAATATTGACAAACGCGCCAATTGGATTGGCCCAATCGACCACCCGCAACGGCACGGCCTCGTCCGCCGTGACCGGCATATCAAGGTCCAACAGGGCGATATCCGACACAAGACTGGCCACGCCTGTCGTATGCTGCCCCGACAAATACTCCGGTAAAAACGCAGTTTCCCGGACGCCCCGCACCGCGGCATGGCCGTCCGCCATTTGCCCCAATACCAGTTGATAGGCACCCGGCGCGGTGCGGTTGCCCGTCGCCCTGTCTACTACGCAATGCGCCGCCGTAATCGCCTCATGGTCGGAAATCAGTGCCGCTGTGCAAGCGCGTTGCCCGCCCACATTCAGCGAACCAACTGCCCGCCATCGCGCGGCCTCGCCATCGCCAACCAGCCGCATCGGGTCGGCGCGTACAATTCCTGTCGCCACGATGATAACGACCAGCACCGTGGCGCCCAACCGACCATATCTGCTCATCCACATCACCCTGCGCCAACGTCCAAATGCTACGCACGCCCTGCAGCTTCCGTCAACGCGGCCCGCCATTCCTTGGCCTTTCCTACGTCGCGCGCACGCCACGTTTCTGGCGATACTCACGGCGTTGTTCCGGAGCGTTAGTCATGACCAGCCCCATCCATGATCCCAAGAATCGCGAACTCCTCGGCCGTGGCGCTAATCCGTCGACGCGCCCGAGAATTTGGGTCGAGGGGCAACAGCAGCCAAAATTCGATCTTCGGGCGTGGACCAAAGTCAGCATGGCCATCACCTGCCGCACGCTGGGACCGGGCATGGCCAAAACGGCGACCGGGATCGACCACTATGGCCAAAGCGTGTTGCGTGGCGACCGCGTGCCAAACCTCGCCTGGGCCGGGCGCGCGGGCAAGTTCATCCCGTCCCACCAATTGACAGGTGCCGTCATAACCGGGTCGGCGCAACTGCTGGCCGACGCAAAGCAAGTGGTCCTGCCCGAGCCACTTGACGATGAACCCATTGCCTACCCCAACCTGATCCGTCCGAGCTTTGCAGCCACGCCTGAACAACCCAGCCGCCCCCAACGGTCCCCGGCCTTGGATGTCGCCTTCGTTGCTGCGGCAACGATGCCGCCCGGTTCCGACACTTCCGCCCACGCGTTGGCCGACGAACCAACCCTTCGCGCCATCCGCTCGCTAATTGGGGAGACCGACGCCGCCGCGTCGGAACGGCCCGCCCGACCGCCAAAGCATACCACTTTGCCCCCACTCGCAGTGCCAATTCCGCCAGAACCGACCCTGTTGCAAACCATCCAATCTGCAGGCAAGCGATTGATTTGGGGCTGTTCTGTCCAAATGTTGGCTTGGACACTCGTCGGCCTTGCCTTCCCGATTGGTGCCGTCAAAGCCACTGTGTTCCACCTGAACGGCGGTGACCTGCGCGAATGGACCTAATCCGCAACGCCACAATCGCTGCCAAGCGGCGGCTTTTGTCTTTGTGGCGGAAACGGAACGCTAACTTGTGTTAAGTCTTGTTTACGCCGCAGTTGTTTCCCTATCCGCACACAATCTTCAGGCATGGTTAAGAAGTTGCTACCTGGAGAACGAGCATGATGACCCCCGATTTCAGCACTCCGGAATTCAGCACGATCGCGCAGTTGCTTTTTCCGAATGATCGCACGCTTGATTTCGCACGCATCGTGGCAGAGCTGGAAACCGTTCTTGGCCGCCTGCGGGGCGATACGGTGCAGATCACATGGGATTGCGACGATCTGGTCGCTTTTGACATGCCTGAAACCCGCATCCTTCTGGCCTGGACCGAATTGGAAGCAACGGGACTGCAGGGCTGTCTTACCGTTTCTGTTGGCCCCGGTCCCAGTTCAGCAATTCAAACCGGGGACGCAGAGCATGAATCGCTTTGCAGCCGACTGGTCGAACGCATTCAGCACCGTTTTGTCCCTGCCGCCGTAATCTGGCGTCAGGTCGAGGGGAGCATTGACGCGGAACTTGTCGACGGCCTGATCGACATTCTGCCCGACATCAACACGATCTTGCCCTCTATTGATGGCATCGTGGAGTCGATTTCAAAAACGGATCTCTCTAAATCCAGCCATCCCGAAACAGTTCAGCAAGCCGAGGTTGCGGAATTGCAAAGCCTGCCCCTGCCCAAGATCACCGCGGCCAAACCCACCGCAAACATCCGTCCGTTGCCCGACATTCTGATGCCGGCCAACGATGTCCCCGACCTGCCCCAGATTCGCAGCGAAGAACTCGACCGACTGCGGAAGGCGCTTTACCCCTCGGTCGCAGCCAACAGCATCCCCAGTCACAGCACGCAGATGCGCCTGGCCGCCCATTGCCTTAACGCGACCCTGATCCTCGTCTGGTCGCCTCTTGGCGCTGCCGTGATGACCTATTCAATCCTCAAGGGCGAGGATATCCGCTTTTCGTCGCGTATGATGGCTGTGGCAGGAACGCTGTTCGGGTTGGCGCATACCCCAATCGGTCAGACGGTGGCCGCGATGGCTGGCGTTGCCTGATCACAGCCGCGCCGTCTCCAGCCCATTACGCTCTGCCTCGGTCAGCGAGGACAGCGCCACCACATAAGTGTGGATGGCAAACAGCACCGCACCAGTCTTGGGCAACCGCATCATGGTCTGCCGCTCTGCCCGGACATACTGACCATTCCGGCGGTCGATACGCGGAGAGTCCTCGCGCCGGGACTGGTGCAATTCGGGATCCGCATAGACCAGCGCATTCATCCGCCATAGCGGCTGCTCGACCCGGATCACGTCAAACATCCGCTGCACCCGCCGCGCCAGATCAGCGTCATAGACCGCCACCGGGGTGTGAATCCCCGTCAGCACCCGCCCCAACTTTTGCTCCAGCGACCAGCTTGCCGGAAAACACAGGACCGCTCCAGTCAACACATGCTGCTCGCCGCGCTTTTCCATGATGCACAGGTCTTCCTGTACCAGACGCCCCAGTGTCCGCAGCGGATGGTCCCGGTCCAACGCCACCGTCACCCCGTCAGGCCGCACTGCGCTGTCGGCACCAATATGAAACCCGGGCAGGCCCGTCAGGCGCAATAGCACCAGATCATATAATTCCTGCGCCGCCCCGATCCCATCCGGCAGCTGCCCCAGCACCACCTGCGGCACCTCGGCAATCAGTTGATCGCGGCGCGCCATCTGCCCCGCATAAGCATCATCAACCCGCAACCAGTCGTCGCCTTCGATCGGCAAAACCCCCGGCAGCCGCGCAGTACGCGGGTCCATCCACGGCGCAAAGGGCAGTTTCGATTGCAAAATTTCGGTCATGTCCGCACCCTAACGTCCACGCGGCCCAAGCGTAGCCCGCACATTACTCCCGCCCTAGGCTCCGTTCCGTAAACGGTTTAGGGGCGCTCAAACCACCCATTTCCGACACCCGCCGTCGCCCCCGGCAAAGACGCTGTCGTCACCGCATCCATTGTGGCCAAAGCAGGAGAGCCGCGATGAACGAACATTATTCCCCCAGCCGCAAGATCGACCCCACCCGTGGCGCAACCCTGGGAGACGGCACCCCCAACGACAACGACCGCGTGGAAATTGGACCCACGCAGCTTGCCTTCCGGGAATGGGAAGCCGCGGGCCTGACGCTGCCCAACCTCGACAAAATGCGCGAATTTCGTTGGAAGCGTCTGACGCAAGCCCTTGTGGACCGCGACTTCGGCGGCCTTTTGATGTTCGATCCGCTGAACATCCGATACGCCACCGACACCACCAACATGCAGCTGTGG
>JBDSXE010000298.1:0-2551 GCA_039926325.1 Paracoccaceae bacterium
CCCATGCACCGCTTCGATGATCGATGGGCTATCCGCCCCGTCGATCAGCAGCACCGGAACCGCCACCGTTTCCAGCGCGCCGGGCCGTAAAATACCCGCCGTGTCATCCAGTAGTACCGGATTCTGCGCCTCGATCAGGTGAATACGATCGCGCATGTAGCGGCTTGTTTTTTCAGGCAAATCGGCAAAGTCGTCGCCCGTGCCCCAGACCCCGTGAAACAGCGCAGCAGCCTCGGCCCGCTTGCCTGCCAGCACCAATTCGGCGAACCCCAAATGACCCGCGCGGAAATCATCGTATACCGATCCGCCATTGGCGGCCGCGAAAATAACCGGCTCGATCAGAACCAGCGACCGGACCAGATCGGGCCGCTCTAGCGCAATCCGCAGGGCCACAGTCGCACCGAACGAATGGCCGATCAGGTCAACCCGGCCGTCGTCTGCCAGCGTCTCTGCCATCGCCACGGAAATCCGCGTGGTCAACCCGTGCAGATCCTCTACCCCATCCCAATCCGCGCTACGCCCATGTGAGGGCTGATCCAACGCCGTCACCGTCACGTCGCTCAGCAGCCCGGCCAGCCCGGTCCACGCACCGGAATGCGCCAGCGAACAATGCAGCGCCAGCAGTGGCCGCGCACCGCCCCGGTTCCAGACCCTCCACGGCGTCAGGTGTCCGGCAATCAAATCCTCAGGCATTCACAGCTTCCCGGCCAAATGCAGGTCCAGATCGTCCAGCCGGTCCTGCCCCCAGAACCGCTCTTCCCCGACGATGTAGAACGGCACCCCAAATACACCGCACCGCACCGCCTCTTCAAGGTTCGACGTATAGGTGTCGGCTGCCGTCATCATCCCCTTGTCGGCCACTTCTGGATCAAAACCATGCGCGGCAAGGATTTCCTTGACGACCTCATCCTCGGCAATATTGCGTCCCTCTGCCCACACCGCACGCGGAAACGCTTGTACCAGCCCGGCCAGATCGCCGCCGCCGGCACGCGCGGCACTGATGATCGCATAGGACGAAGGTGCTGGATTCGCCGGGAAATAGGCTGGCTTCATGTCCAGCTTCATCCCCAGCCGCTTTGACCAGCGCCGCAATTCCTGCAAGCGGTACTCTTTGCGGCTTTCGTGCCGGTCTGCCAGGATCTGCCCACCAGTGCGCGGGAACAAGGCAGGCGCATTGATCGGAATATAGCGGATGCTGGCGCCATTCCGTGCTGCAATCGCCTCCAGCCGATCACCCGCCAGATAAACAAAGGGTGAAATCGTGGCGAAGAAGTAGTCGATCTGCACCATTTGTTTCGCTCCCCGCCGCGTGATGTTTGCAAGACCCTATCCGGGTGATAAGCGGTGTCAACGTATCGATTCCGTCCTGCTAAGCCCGAGGATCCCAATAACATGGTCGCCATCACAGAGCCGAAACTCATTTCCGGCAACGCGAACCTTTCCCTCGCGAAATCCATCGCCCGCCGCATGTCGATGCATCGCGGCATGTCGGTGAACCTCGTAGACGCCCGCGTAGAACGGTTCAACGATGCAGAAATATTCGTCGAGGTTTTTGAGAATGTCCGTGGCGAGGATATGTATATCATCCAGCCCACATCGAACCCCGCCAACGACAACTTGATGGAATTGCTAATCATTTCCGATGCGCTGCGCCGGTCATCTGCCACCCGCATCACCGCCGTCATCCCCTATTTCGGCTATGCCCGCCAAGACCGCCGCGCCAAGGCCCGCACCCCGATCACCGCCAAGCTGGTGGCCAATATGATCGCCGAGGCTGGGGTGGACCGGGTGTTGACGTTGGACCTTCATGCGGCACAGATCCAAGGCTTTTTCGACATTCCGGTGGACAACCTTTATGCCTCGCCAGTGTTCGCGCTGGATATTGAGCATCACTTCAAAGGCCAGATGCAGGATCTGATGGTGGTGTCGCCCGATGTCGGCGGGGTGGCGCGGGCGCGGGAATTGGCGAAGCGGATCAACGCCCCCTTGGCCATCGTGGACAAGCGCCGCGAGAAGGCCGGCGAGATTGCTGAGATGATCGTGATCGGCTCGGTTGAGGGCAAGAAGTGCATCATCGTCGACGATATCTGCGACACTGCCGGGACTTTGTGTAAAGCGGCGGAAGTGTTGATGGAGAATGGCGCGACGGAAGTGCATTCATATATCACCCACGGGGTTTTGTCGGGGCCTGCGGTGGAGCGGGTGACGAAATCGGTGATGAAATCCTTGGTAATCACGGATTCGATCGAGCCGACCGAGGCGGTGAAGAACTGCCCGAACATTCGGATCGTCCCCACCGCGCCGATTTTTGCGCAGGCGATTTTGAATATCTGGAACGGAACCAGCGTTTCGTCGCTGTTTGAGACGGATACACTGGTGCCGATTTATGAGGGCATGTATCAGCGGCCCTGATCATCCGAAGCCGAAAAAGAAAAGGTCCCAACTCGGGACCTTTTTTATTTGTTTTGTATCAATATGTTAGCGTGGTCGCTTTAACGAAATCTTTACGAATTCGCGACTTAAGCTCCGAGTTGCTCTTTTTGAAATACTC
>JBDSXE010000299.1:0-4743 GCA_039926325.1 Paracoccaceae bacterium
ATAAGCCGCCCGCTCCACCTCGCCGCGCATCAGGTCCAGCTTACTCTGCTCGGGTGAGCGGATATCGACCGTGAACACCACCCGCCCAGGAATGACGTTGCGAGAGTTCGGATAGACCTTGACCTGCCCCACAGCCCCCACCGCATTCGGCTGATGGCTCATCGCGATCTGATGCACCCGCTCGGTGATCCGCGCCATCCCCAACCCGGCATTCACCCGCATCGCCATCGGCGTGGACCCGGTGTGTGCGTCCTTGCCGGTCAGCGTAATCTCCAGCCACCACAGCCCCTGCCCGTGGGTGACAACGCCAATCTCGCGTCCCTCCGCCTCCAGGATCGGCCCCTGCTCAATATGCAGCTCGAACATCGCATGGATCTTCCGCGCGCCCACAACCTCGTCCCCAACCCAGCCAATCCGCGCCAATTCGTCGCCAAACCGCAAACCGTCTGGATCCAACCGCGACTTGGCATACTCCTCTGTATGCAGTCCTGCGAACACGCCCGACGCCAGCATGGCAGGCGCAAACCGTGCGCCCTCCTCATTGGTCCAGTTCGTCACCACAATCGGATGCCGGGTCTTGATCCCCAGATCGTTCATGGTTCGCACCACCTCCAGCGCGCCCAGAACCCCCAGCACGCCATCGTACTTCCCGCCCGTCGGCTGGGTATCCAGATGCGAGCCCATGTAGACCGGAGCCAAGTCTTCTTCGCCCGCCCGCGTCGCAAACATCGTCCCCATCGTATCGACGCCCATCGACATGCCTGCATCGGCACACCACCGCGCGAACAGGTGCCGCCCCTCACCATCGGCATCGGTCAGGGTCTGCCGGTTGTTGCCGCCAGCGATCCCGGGCCCGATCTGCGCCATCGCCATCAGGCTGTCCCAAAGCCGCGCCGGATTGACACGTATATTTTCGCCGACAGCCATCTCATTCTCCTGATGTAGCGGGGTTTAAAGGCGCCTCGCCCAGACTCGTTTTAGACCGACTCGTTTTAGACCGTATCGTTTCAGACCATCTCGTTTTCTGACCATATGGTCAAACGAAAGGCTACAGCCCCCCACCAAGCGGTCAACCTGAATCGCAGGGTTTCCTTCTAACCTTGGCTTCCTCTGGGATCACCTCGTCGCGTTGCAGCAGGGTCACCTTGCCTTTGGCACCTCTGATGCGATCTGGATTCGGCCCGAATTGACAAGCCCGCCCGCAAAAGCCGACTGTTGTCCCGTCAGCACCACGTTCCGCGTTACCATGACACAACCGTTTTGACTGATTGGCATAATCTGCCGTAAGCCCGCCCCAAGATCAAAGACAGGACCGAAATGGACATCCAATCGCTCGAAGCCGAAGCTGCCCGCCTGATCCTGCCGCGATTTGACGAGGCGACGGCCCTGCAACTGGGCCTGATCCTGCTGGACCTCGCCAAGGACCATCCGGTCGTGATTAACATTCGCAACGCCAATCGCACGTTCTTTCACGCCGCCTTGCCCGGATCGCAGGCCAACAATGACAACTGGGCGCGGCGCAAGGGCAACACCGCGCTGATGATCGGCACGGCATCAATGCATGCCACCCTACGCTACCGCGACCGGCACCGCACCTTGGCAACCGATGGCCTGCCCGACGCTGACTACGCCCTTAGTGGTGGCGCCGTGCCGATCCGGGTTCTGGGTACTGGCATGGTTGCCGTGGCGACAATCTCGGGACTACCCGAAGCAGAGGATCATGCGCTGGTTGTCAGGGGCATTGAATTGCTGGTGCAACGCCTGATCTGACAGTTGCGCCATCGCCGCCGCGGTGCCATCGTGCCCCAAGCGGAGGATCACATGCGGACTATCGGTCTTGGCCTGATGGCGCTGGTTTTATCAGCCTGCGTCCTGCACGAAAAAACGCCGCTCTTCAGCGAATCCGACGCTGTGCCGATCTTGGGCAGCCAGAAGACGGTGTTTGCCATATACGACCGCAAGGACGGAGCGTGGGTTGCATCCGACGACCCAACCTTTGCCGCGCTGCCAGAAGGCAATCACTACCTCATCCCGGATCCCACCACGCCCGACGATCTGGCATCTGCCGATCGGTTTGACTTCATCCCCCTCGATGCTGGTCATTTTGCCGTTCAGTTGCGGTCCGACGGCGAAGCTGACTACGCAATCGCGACTTGGGATGGCACCGAACTTCTGGTGCGCCCGCTTGACTGCGATGCCTTGAGATCCAGCGGTAAGGCCACAGCCATTGTGGCCTTTGAAGACGACGCTTGCACCCTGCATGACAGCACAACTTCGCCACGGGATTTGCTCGCACAGCTTCTGCCCGCCGCCCCGGAACCGACGTTGCGCCTGGTCAAGCAGTAGCTACTTCAACTCCAGCTCGACAAAACTCATGGGCACAGCGCCGTCGTTGACGACGTTATGTTCCACCCCAGACATCCGCCGATAGGCCGTGCCCGCCGCCACCAGCACACGCCGCTCTCCCCCGCCCGGCTCTTCGATCAGCATCGGGCAATCTGTGACCGCGGTGATAACATAATCATGCCCGTGCCGATGCCACCCTGTCTCTACCCCCGGCGCAAAATCAAAGCGGGTCACACGCACCCGGTCATCGTCGATCAGCGTGGTGGTGGTGCAAGCGGCGCGCATGTGGAAACCTCAGTTCTAAATGGCAATTCTTCGCCAATTTGGTTCGGTTGGATAGCCGCGTCAAACGGTAAGATGTGGCGAATGAAAAAGCGTAACGATTTGCTTTTTTTTTGGCATTCGTTCACGCATATTTCAGTTCGTCAGGGTCATTTTGTCACAGCCTTCTCAGCCGCCTTCGTCACCAAGCTTATGGGCCGCCGACAAGGACGCGACACGCGATAAGCAACGCAAGTGGGCTGGAAAAGTCTAGAATGAGGCGTTTCGTGCCGGGTCCGATCGTTTTGGCGCAACTCACGGAAACCGACTTTGGGATCAGCAACCCTGGCGCAAAGTCGCAGCAGGTGGCGCACACGCGGAAACCTCAGGTTTCGGGGGCCAGTCATCTCCAATTTGGTTAACGCCGACCGGTCCGCCAAGCGTTACGATATGGTTAATGAAATTCCGTAACTTATTGATTGTACTACACATACTTTCACGTCCACATCCGGACGCCCGACCAATTGCTTAAATCCCCTCCCGTTTCGACCCAATCGCCGTTTACATCCTGCCCAAATTTACGCCATCCTGACCGCCCAAACCCCGACAGGCATCATGCTCAAACCCCTTACCCGCATTCAGAAGCGCAACACCAAGGCCATCCTCGAAGCGGGGCTCGATGTCTTTTCCCAGCACGGCTTTCGCGGTGCCACCCTGGACCAGATCGCTGACGTGGCGGGCCTCTCCAAACCCAACCTGCTTTACTACTTCCCATCCAAAGACGCTGTTTACTTGGCTCTGCTGGATCAGATGCTGGAAACTTGGCTCGATCCCCTGCGCCATATGAATCCGCTCGGCGACCCGGTCGAGGAAATCCTGGCATACGTCCGCCGCAAAGTTGAACTCGCCCGCGACTACCCACGCGAAAGCCGCCTTTTCGCGAACGAAATCCTGCAAGGCGCGCCCAAGATGATGGCCGCTATCGAGGGCCCGCTGAAAACGCTGGTCGATGAAAAGTGCATGGTCCTACGCCGTTGGATGGCCGAAGGCCGCATTGCACAGCTTCCCCCGATCCACCTCATCTTCTCGATCTGGGCGCTGACCCAGCACTACGCTGATTTCGACACCCAGGTCCGCGCCGTTCTTGGTCCGCATCACGACCCATTTGCCGAGGCGGGCGACTACCTTGACTTGCTGTTCCGCCGCCTGCTGACCCCGCGCTGATCTGCCCGGCCGCTAGGACCAGAACCATCGCTGGACGTTCATAACCCACCGGTGTAGTCAGCACGCCAGACTGGTCTACGGCTGAAGGTCATGAACGAAGACAACAACACCGTCGATCCGGCCGCCCCATTGGTCGAAACCACAGTCCTTCCTACTGGTATGTCAGCACATCCCGCACCGCAGAATTTGTGGAAGCTGGTGCTCGGATGTGTCGGCGTCGTTTATGGCGACATTGGCACCTCGCCTTTGTACGCCCTCAGGGAATCACTCCACGCCGCCTCACGCGATGGTTTGCAGCCAGAAGAGGTGATCGGCGTCGTCTCGCTGCTGTTGTGGACGCTGGTGCTGATCGTCACGCTCAAGTATGTCACCCTCATCATGCGCGCCGACAACCGGGGCGAGGGCGGCACACTGTCGCTGGTCGCATTGGTCCAGCAGGCGCTGATGCGGCGACCGGGCTGGCTGCTGGCGATTGGCGTAGTCGGCATCTCGCTGTTCTTCGGTGATGCAATAATCACGCCGGCAATGTCGGTGCTGTCCGCAGTTGAAGGCATGGCGTTGGTCGCCCCCAGCTTCTCACCCTATGTTGTGCTGACCACGATTGTTATCATCCTGGGTCTGTTCCTGTTTCAGGCGCAGGGCACCGAACGCGTCGCGATTCTTTTTGGCCCGATCATGGTGCTGTGGTTTCTGGTGATGGCCGTGCTGGGACTGCGCCATTTGGGCGATGATACCGCCATTTTGGCTGCACTGAACCCGTTTCACGCCCTTCACTTTCTGACCACGCACGGTTTGGGTTCCTTCATCGTGCTCGGCTCGGTGTTTCTGGCCGTCACGGGGGGCGAGGCACTTTATGCCGACATGGGCCATTTCGGTCGCCGTCCGATCCGCATCGCCTGGGCCATTCTGGTG
>JBDSXE010000300.1:0-3551 GCA_039926325.1 Paracoccaceae bacterium
CCACGACGCCATCGCCGATCGGGGTGCCGCCGCAGTCATTCCTCCCCGCAGAAATGCGAAGCCTTGGAAGACGACCACGGCAGGTGCCCTCGCGCGCAACGAGGCGCTACGGGCGTCAAAATACCTGCGCCGTGCGCTGTGGCGACGATGGACTGGATACCACCGCCGAAGCCGCGTCGAAACGAAGATGCATTGCGCCAAATTGCTGGGTCAGCGCCTCATGGCACGGGACTTCGATAAAACGTCAACCCGCTAAGTCGACGGCCCGGACGCAGCGCTTACATTTGTCTGGGCGTTTTCGGAAGTAGGTCCAGTGAGCAGGCGCAAGGGGCGGAAAGCAGTCGTTCATTTAGATCGTGCAATCGGCCACATTCATAGAGCGAACGGCACGGCCGAAAACCCGAAGATCGCGTTTAGTCAGATGTTTGGTATTTCAGGATCGCCCGTATCCTCAGTGCCGCAAAATCCAGAAAAGCCCTGAGCTTCAGCGGCATCATACCCTGCCCATCATAGACCAGACTGATCGGAACAGGACCAGACGCGAAATCCTTAAGAATTTCGATCAGCTTGCCCGTAACGAGGGCCGTCTGTGCCTGATAAGACAGCACACGCGTGACCCCAAACCCGGCCATGGCCGCATCAAGTGCCACCTCCGCTGTGTTCACCATCAGTCGCGCGTGGACTGCCACGGCGTGTTCGGCGCCTGCTTTCACATAGCGCCAGCGGTCAGCTTCGCCGAAGGCCGTGAAGGTAATGCAGGCGTGTCCCGCCAGATCAGCGGGTTGCAGCGGCTGGCCATGTTCGGTCAAATAGCCCGGACTGGCGCAGGTGATGCGATGCACCTCTCCCAACCGCTTCGCCATCAGGCCGCTGTCGGGCAAGGTGCCGATCCGTAGCGCAAGGTCAAAATGATCATCCATCAGATGGGCCACACGATCCGACAGCACCAGCCGAATGTCGATTTCGGGATAGGCGCACAGAAAATCCAGAACGACCGGAAGCATGTGCATGCGGCCAAACACCACCGGCGCAGTGATCACCAGATCGCCCCGTGCGGCCGAGTATTCTCCGGCAGCGGCACGTTCGGCCGCAATGACCTCGGCCAGAATGCGCCGGGCGGCTGCGGCGTAGGCTTGTCCCGCCTCGGTCAGGGTAATCTTGCGACTTGACCTCAGCAACAACCGTGCCCCCAGATGCCTCTCCAGATCCGTGATCTTGCGGCTGATAGTGGACAACGGGACGCCAAGCGCACGTCCACCGCCCGACAGGCTGCCCGCCTCGGTCACGGCCATCAGAACCGACATTGCATCGAAACGGTCCATTTCGATTCCCGAAATGTGGAAGGTTGCCTCCAAATATTGCTGCATTATCGAAAAAGATGGAAGCGTATAGATACCGTTCAACCGAACGCCACTTCCGGCGCAGATCGAAAGGACCACCCGATGACACGCCTTGCCACCCCCGCCACCATCGCCGAAGCCCCGCCCAAATCCCAACCGCTGTTGGAAGCGGTGCAAAAGCAGCTTGGCATGGTGCCGAACCTTTTCCGCGTTGTGGCTAACAGCCCCGCAGCGCTGGAGGGCTATCTTGGCCTGTCTGGCGCTTTGGCCAAAGGCAGCCTGCCCGCCGCGTCCCGCGAGCGCATCGCTCTCGCCGTGGCCGAGGTGAATGGTTGCCGCTACTGCCTGTCCGCCCACAGCTATCTGGGGGAAAATCTCGCAAAACTGGACGCGGCCGAAATCCTCGCCAACCGCCATGGCACCTCGCGCGACCCCAAAGCCGCTGCCGCCGTGGCCTTTGCGATGGCCGTGACAAAAGTCCGCGGCCATGTCACGGATGACGACCTGCGCGCAGTGCGACTGGCTGGCTATGACGATGCCCAGATCACCGAAATCGTTCTACATGTCGCGCTGAACACGCTGACCAACTACATCAATGAAGTGGCCTTGACCGAGATCGACTTCCCGGTTGCCGCGGCCCTTGCTGCCTGACCCACACCGGCGCTGCCTCTCATGGCAGCACCCCCCAACCGGAGGCTGTCATGTCCCGCCCACCCTTGCCCCCCTTCAACTCAGAAACTGCCGCGCAAAAGGCCCGACTGGCCGAAGATGCCTGGAATTCGCGCGACCCCGCCCGAGTGGCGCTGGCCTATACACCCGACAGCTCATGGCGCAACCGCGCCGAATTTCTGACAGGCCGCGCCGAAATCGAGGCGTTTCTGAACCGCAAATGGGCGCGCGAGCAGGATTATCGACTGATCAAAGAGGTCTGGGCCTTTCACGACGCCCGCATTGCGGTGCGCTTTGCCTATGAATGGCACGATGCCGCCGGGTCCTGGTTCCGCAGCTACGGCAATGAAAACTGGGAATTCGATGCCGATGGCCTGATGCGCCGCCGCATTGCCAGCATCAACGATATGGCCATCGGTGAAGTAGACCGCAAATTTCACTGGCCGTTAGGTCGCCGTCCTGATGATCACCCCGGCCTGACTGAACTTGGCCTGTAAGAGGCAGAGATGTTTTCCAGTGATGTGGCGTTCACGCCCAGGGTGAAAGCGATCCAAAGCCGAAAGGGCTCGCGTCCTGCTTATGCGCAGCAAGAGAAGGGTGGAGCCTGGCAAACCACGATCACTGATGACCTGCGCGCCTTTGTCGAAAGCCGCACCAGCGTATTCCTGGCGACGGTAAATGCTGAGGGTCAGCCCTATATCCAGCACCGTGGCGGGCCAGCCGGATTCCTGCGGGTCATGGACAACACCACCTTGGGCTTTGTGGATTTTGCAGGCAATCGGCAGTTCATCACCTCGGGCAATTTGCAAGACAACCCAAAGGCTTTTCTGTTCCTGATCGATTACACTCATCGACGCCGCATCAAGATTTGGGGCACAGCTCGGGTGGTCGAGGGAGATGCAGACCTGACAGCAGCCCTAATGCCAACCGACTACCGCGCGCGGGCAGAACAGGTCATCCTGTTTTCCATCGCCGCTTGGGACGCTAACTGCCCACAACATATCCCGCAGATGTTTGAAGCAGCAGATGTGGCGCAGGTCCTGCAGGACCGTGACGCTAAAATCGCAAGGCTGGAAATCGAAATCGCCGACTTGCGAAAGGCGCGCCGGGAGACACCTTAGGGCTGGTTCCCGAAGCACGGACAGAATTGTCATTGGTCCCATCATGGCGACACACGTGACGTGAAAAGGGGATGGCCAAATGGTGCCGGATGGCCGCATCGGAAATATCTGTTTGAGGGCGAAATAACCTCACCAATGGCCGCAATCGGCCGATAGCGTTGAGCATGAATTGATCGAAGCAATGGTCGTAAAGCAAACCCTCGCTGCGGATGAGAACAACGACTTATATTCAGCTCACCGGCGCAAGACCTCGGTGAGCAATGGGTTGGGGAAGCGCCGCGGTTGGGTGACGGCAAAGAAGGTTTCGCTGATACCGTCCAGACGGGCCGCCTCGACCAGGGCGCCTGACCGAAGTTCGTCGCGCACGACAATCGGCGGGATGATCGCCAGACCGGCATCTGCGCGTGCCAGAAGGCGGATC
>JBDSXE010000301.1:0-7237 GCA_039926325.1 Paracoccaceae bacterium
GGCGATCAGGGCTTTGTAGGCGGCGAGTTTGGCGGGGGTGAAGTGGTGTTCTTCGGCGAGGAGGTTGATGGTGCCGGGGACCACGCCGTTGTGGACCAGCGGCACGTTGATGCAGGAGCCCAGGCCAAGGGAGGAGATGAGTTCATGGTCGAAGAAGTATTTCGCAAACTCTGGCGTCGTGTTGGCGACGAAGGTTTGCTGGCCAGTGATGCAGTAATCATACCAGCCGTCGCGGGTCAGCGGCTTGGTGCCTGATACGGGGTATTCAACGGGCATCGAGGAATAGGCGCGGCGGGCAAGACCGGCCGGGACATCCTGAGTGGTGACGGTGAAAAGACGGGTGCCGAGGGCGGCGCATTCGGCGTGGAGGGTGTCGTAGACGGAGGGCATCAGGCGGCCTTTCAGGATTGCGGGGCGGACCATGCGCCTTGGGACATCACCACCCATCCATCTTGCGGGGCGGGCGGCAGCGGGGCGGAGCCTTGCCAGAACATCAGAAGGATGTGGGCAGGCTCTTTGGGGGTGTCGGCGTCAGCGATGGCTTGCCAGATCATCCCGAATCCCTCTTGCAGCAGGCCCTCGGCGTAAAAGACGATCTCTTCTGCGTCGAGAAGCTCGGTCTGATCGTCCTGCGCCTGCCACGCGCCGTCATCGGCCCAGATCACCGCGCCCTCGACATCGGGAAAGCGGGTAGCGAGTTTTGCAAGCGGGGCAAAGAAGGTTTCAAGCGGCGTCATGGTGCATGGGATGCCGGATGGGGCGGGAACTGGCAAGGGGGTTTTCGGGCGCTCGGTTCTGGATGGGAGGGGTTTGAGAATGGGGTCTGCGCCCTGCCCTATTCCTTTTGGCGCGCGCCGTGCCCATATCGAAAGCGAGTTGGACAGGAGGATCTGCGTGGGCTTTGCAATGTTGCTGGTCGTAGGGGCTGCCGCCGGATTTCTGGCGACCCGGATGATGAGGCTGAACACCGACATTGCGACCACGATTGCGATCGGGGTGGGCGGTGCGCTGATCGGCAGTTTGGTGATCCGGCTGTTGCTGGAAGTGACGGGTTGGCTGGCAGGATTCATGGGCGCAGTTTTGGGCGCGTTGCTGCTGATCTGGCTGTGGCGGACCTATGTGACGCGGCGGTGAGGTTTCGCCGGACTAGGCCAACCGCTTGAGCGCGTCTTTCAGTTTGAAGCCCTTGTCGCCTGCGGATTGCCACAGCAACTGACCCTGCCAAGCGGCGAACAGCATTGCGGCGGATGTGGGATCGCGCAGCTTACCCTCTAGCGCGGCCTCTACCCGGTTGCGCCAGTTCGCGGCGCGTTCGCGCAAAGCGGCGTCGCGCTGGCTGGCGGCGAGCAGCGCCGCGGAGGTTTCGGAGCCCAGCGATTTCAGGAGGGCCTGCGGGCCTTTGCCGGCGGCATCAACCTCGGTCAGTGCGGTATCGGTCAGCGCATCAAGGCGGTCCCATTCGGACATGAAGGTGGCGTGCAGCATGTCTTGCAGGGTGCCGTACCGCTGCACCAGCGAGGGTGCAGCAAGCCCGGTGGCGCGGGCGACGGCGGAAAATGCCACGGCCTTTTCGCCATCCGCTGCGATCAAACGCAGGATGGCGGCGAAAATATCTGCATCAGGGATGAGACGCGGGCGTGGCATGATAAGATTATAAACGATTATTCAGGTTCTGTGAAGCGGTTTGCAAACGCGCAGTTGTCAAGCAAGAAGGCTGGGGTTTCACACCCCAGACCCCGTGAGATATTTATGAAAAGATGAATTTGCAGGACGTTAGTTACAGCAAGAGGCCGGGGTCTGTGCCAAGGTCAAGTCCGGGAAATACCACGCTTTCTAGCGCAGCCGCCTCGACCCCGAACATGCCGCGCAGGGCATGGGCGGCGTAGGCGCGAACATCGCCGGTCGGCATGAGGTCGCGTTCCGCAAGCAACGCGGAGGGGCCGAGGCCGGGCCAGGTGCCGAAAACGCGGCCCCCATGCAGCGCGCCTCCAGCGGCCACCATCATGCCGCCGGTGCCATGATCGGTGCCGCCAGTGCCGTTTTCGCGGGCGGTGCGGCCAAATTCGGTCATGGCGAGGACTAAGGTGGTGCTCCAATCCCCGGCCAGACCAGCTTTCATCGCCAGCAGCACATCGCTGAGGTCGGTCAGCTGTTCGGTCATCGTCTTGGACTGGTTTTTATGCGTATCCCAGCCGCCGAGCGAGAAACTGGCGATGCGCGACGAACCGGTCAGGCGTTCAGCAACATAGGTGCCAAGCTGGCGATAGGCGATGCCGTTGCGCGGCACCGAACCGCCATCGGTCATGCGGGCCAGCGCCTGCGATTCCGTGTAGGGCTTGGCGAACAGGGGATCAGCCGCGTTGACGGTATCAAGCAATAGCTGGCCTTGCGACGACAGGGGGCTTTCGGTGACGGGATACCAGTGCTGGGTGTCCTGCGCGCCATCCAGGATCAGAAGACGCTGCTGGCCGACCGAGACAGCGGTTTCAGCCGTGGCACCGGGGATTTGCGACAGAGCGCGGTTGAGCCAGCCATCGTGGCCGGGGGTCAGCGCACCATCCGCGCCGCCAGTGCCGTTTTCCAGCGCGTCCTGCCCGATGAAATGGCTGCGGCCCTGGCGATAGGGGGTGGCGACGGCTTGGGCAAAGCCCAGCTCGCCCGCGTGCCACAGCGGCATCAACGGGGAGGCGGCAGGGTGGAGCGCAAAGAAGCCGTCAAGATCGGGCGAGGTGGCGGCATCGGCGGCAAGGCCGGGGCGAAGGGCGAGGTAATCCTTGTCACCAAGCGGGCGGACGACGTCGAGGCCGTCCATCGCGCCACGCAGGACGATGATGACAAGGCGGTTGTCACCTTTGGCGGCGGCGAAGGTGACGGGCGTCAGGAGTGGGCTGGCGGCGATGGAACAGCCGATAAGGAAGGCGCGCCGCGACATTGTATAGTTTTGCGGCATTCGCCGCGGAGTAAAATCAGTTGGCATCCGCTATCTCCGGCTGAAATCGGGGGAGGCTAGCAGGACTGCAAGCCCCTCCCAGCGTTGTTCGGCACCGCCTACGGCGCGGCGCAGCAGGGGTGTGGCGTAGGAGCCAAGCGCGAAGTCGGTCAGGGCAACGGGATCGGCGCGGTCGCCGGTGGCGCGGGCGACATCAACGGCCCAGTCGATGCGGGCGGCGATCATGGGCGGGGTCATCCAGCCGGGCGAGGTTTCGGGCCAACCGTCGGGGCGCAACGCCTTGAATACCGGCTGACCCATGCGGGCCAGGGCGGCGGGCACTTGCATCGAATGCTTGTTGAAGCCGAGCATCTTATCCTCTTGTCCCGTCAGACCCATCAGGCGCAGCGAGGCGGCGGCGAACTCCTGCGGCGAGCGGAGCTTTTGACGATCGGCGCTTTGAGCGGAGGGGTGTTCCAGCAGGGTGCGATAGACGGGGATCAGGTTGGTGTCATTCGCGGTGTAACTGGCGGCGAGGGCCGTGACCAGATCGGCGGGCGGTGTGTCAGCGATGAAGTGGCGGGCGATGTAGAAGGCGGTGGCCTGCGCGGTTTCGGGGCGGTGGGCGACGGCTTCGATAAGGCGGTCGATTTCCCCCATCGGGTCGCGGTCGCCATAGGCTTGACCGAGGATGTGTTTCAGGCCGGGTTCGGACCGCCTGTCATCGACCCGTGAGCCAGTGGCGTCGGTGGTCATGCCGGCCAGCAGGGTGGCAAGCTGGGTTACGTCACCTTGGGTGTAGCCAGTGTTCATCGAATGCAGTTCCAGAAACTCGCGGGCGAGGTTTTCATTCAGGCCGATACCCTTACGCAGGCCGAGTTTGGAATTCGGGCCGGTGGAGCCGTATTGGGTGAGGTAGGTCAGCATACCAGGGTGCCACAGGGTCGCTTTCAGCAGATCGGCGTAGCGGCCGGCTATGTGGGGGCGGATCGCCTCATCCCGGAAGTTCTGGATGTAGCGGCCGACACCACCACCGCTGTCGGAAATGGTGATGCGGTTGGCCCACAGATTTACCAGACGCTCGACAAAGCCAAGCGAGGCAGTGGCGGGACGGGAGACGAATGTTTCTTCGTCGACCTTTTCCAGATCTTTCAGCTGTTTGCCCGCGCCACCCTTGACGATCATGCCCTCCGTTTCCGACATATTTTCCGGGGCGGCCATATTTTCCGGAGCGATCGCGTTAACTTTGTTGTTGGTGCCACCCTTCTTGGGGTGAGCCGCCATCTTTTCCTGCTTGAATTGGGCGAACAGAGCGTACCTGTCGGCAATGCCGGGGCGGTTCCAGACGGATGCGCTGAGATCAGTGGCGGTCAGTTGCGCCAGAACGCGGTCGGGGTTCACGCCACCCGGTGCGGGGGTCGTCCCGGCGAGGGGGCCGTAGCCAAAGCGGATCTCTTCCAGCAGGCTTGCGGGTTCCACTGAACGCCCCTTTATCGTTATAGCCAAGATGGGCAGGCTGATCGCGAATTCAACTGTCTGCGGCAGCGCGACGGGCGGCGCGAGCGGCTTTCTTCTCATCCGGGGACAGGCCCTTGAGCGACTTTTTCTCTTTGCGGGCGGCTTTGGCGGCTTGCTTGTCTATGGGATCGGCAGAAGTGGTGGCTAGGGACAGTTTTTTGACGTCGGCATGCTTGATCAGCAGTTGTTTGGCGATGGTCGACAGCTCTAGTTCCTTGATCAGCGACCATTGGCGATAGTGAACGGTAAAGATTTCGCGGTCGGTCGGCAGCGGATCGCCACGGGTTTTGCCGCCAAGGATGAAGTGCTGCGCGTCGGGTAGCAGGTTCCAGTGCAGGCCGGATTTCTGGATGGCAAGCGGCAGGCTCATCTGGTCGAGGTAGGGGCGTTTCGAGGGGATGTCGGGATTGGCGTCAAGCGCCTGAGCCACGTCCATCCAAACTTGCGGAAAGCTTTTGCCGTCGGGCGTGCGGTATTGTTCGGGAAAGCTGAACAGGCCGGACGAGAAGTAGGGAACGCGACCGTTGCCCTTTTTCTGCTTCATCAGGCGAATGCGTTCGTCGGGCAGCGGCATTCCGGCGGTGGCGTAGATCAAATCCCAGATCGCCTGCTTGCCCCAGCCCATCGAGGCAGCGGGGGTCAGGGAAACGTGGCCCTCCTTGACGATATTCTCGACCGTATTCGGACGCAGGCACAGGATGTCGCTGTCCATGAAGCAGGAAAATTCGGTGTCGCGCGGTTCCAGCGTCGCAAGCAGTTTGTTGCCGTGGGGATAGGGCGGGTCAAAGCGCCTCTCGACCTGAAACGTCCGCAGGTCGCAGTTCATGCGGGCTAGGGCGGCTTTGGCATCGGCGCTGACAAGGTCGATCTTGGATGCGGGGCAGTAGCCAACCAAAGCGACCGTGTCGCCAAACTGTTCGCGCACTGACGCCGCAAGATAGCAGGCCATCACCTGATATTCGGGCGGTTCGACGATGAAATAGACGGTGAGGCGTGGGGCCATCCTAATCCTCAACCACATCGGGAAAGCGTTCGCCTGGGGTCAGCGCCCGGAACGGTTCGCCCCGTTTGTCCTGATAACTGTCTAACATGGATTTAATGGCGTTGGCATCGGGGAGTGACGGACGAAACTCTGGCGGGACCATGCCAAGACCTTTGAGCCAGCCGAAAAGGGCGGAAAAGTCGATCTCGCCCACAGATCGGAAATCGACGCGGGTGGCATCGCCTGCGACCCAATCGCGGGTGATCACGTCGATGACGTGCGGGGTGATACCTGCAAACGACTGGTATTGCAGGACATAATCAGCAGCGTTGGCCTTGGATCGCCGCAAGATCATGGCGACTTTGGCATCTTTGGACAGGACGTAAGCGGCAAGGTGCAGCGCGGAACCATCAAGGGCGATGATTTGTCTGGCGGCTCTGTAGCGGGCGATCTGCACCTCTAGCGGGTGCTTTTCGGGGTGGAAGATTTCGTAACCAAGGCGGGCAAGGTTTTCTTCGATGGCGGCTTCACACAGCACACCGCCACGCTGCGGGTTCAGGCGAGCGCGCGAAATGTACAGCTTGTCCGAACCCTCTGCCAGGACGGTGGCGTTCAGGCGGTCTTGCATGAATTTGCGGTAGGCGGGCGAGCCGGCATAGCGTTCCAGCCAACCAAAACCCAACTCTGGGACATGCAGTTCTTCGACGCGCAGGGTGGTGGCGTGGGTGCGGATCGGGGTGTCAATGCCAAGGAGTTTGAAGAACCCCGCTTGCGCCTGAATGGCCCGGGCGATCGGGCCGACCTCACCGCGATAGGGCAGATACAGGATGGAATCGTAGCGGTCCTTGACGTGACCAAGTGCCCACAGGCGGGCGGTGGATTCGACAAGGAAGTGGCCGAAGTGACCGCGGAAGTGACCGGCGAACAAGTGGCGTCCGGGCAGATCCTCAATAGCTTCGTCAGAGGAAATCGTGGGCTGTGGCATGGCTTTGCCAGCCCTGATCCAGCCGCGCGACAGGTCGCAATAACTGCGATCGGACAGCAGGACACCTGAGGCGAGCTTGGTGTCGTGGGGACGCTCTGGCACGACATATGCGCCGCCAAGACGGGCCAGGTGGTGGTTGAACGGACCTTTGCGCGGGGCGGCGGCAAGGGTCAGGATTTCCTGCATCGGCAGCGCGGGCGGGCGGATCAGCAGACCGCAAAGCGTGGCAAATCGGGCGACGACGCGCTGGGGGTAGAGCGCCGTCGGATCGGCGCGCAGCAGGGATTGCGCGGCGTATAGCGTCAGCCTGAGGTGGTTGCGACGTTCCGAGGCCGCGAAAAGTGCGCGCTGGAAGGCGAGTTCTTGGCGACGACCCCGCATGGCGCGGGCGAAGCTGGGGGCGTCAAAGCGACCTTGGACGATTTGATCGATCAGGATTTGCAGGGCGTTGTTCGGCTTCATCAGGCGAATGGCACGGTGGCCAAGGTGACCGGCGTGGATGTGGCGGACCTGTGGACCGATGATGCGGGCGGCGTGCTTTTTGTCCTCGGGCACAAAGGGGTCGTAGACGAGGAAGATTTCGGCGGCACGTTCGGTGGCTGCGGCACCGTCACGGTGTTCAGGGTTGCCCCAGTCCCACGCTTTTTGTGAATAGTGGTAGCGTTTGTCGAACGGCACGAGACTGCGTGCCAGGCTGGATTGCGGGCTGAACGCAAGGACGGTCGAACCGGGGACAAGCGTGGAATAGACGAGTGCTGCGAACCCACCCATTGATGCGCCCGTAAAGACGATACGTGAGAACTGCTTGAAGAAACCTACATCG
>JBDSXE010000302.1:0-5325 GCA_039926325.1 Paracoccaceae bacterium
AGATGCTTGTGGGGGTGTTCGGGTCGTATTCGGGCGTGGTGGAGGAGGATTTCACCGGACGGATTCTGGTGCCGGGGTTTATCGACACCCATTTGCACATCGAGTCCTCGCTGGTGACGCCGTTTGAATTCGACCGCTGTGTGTCGCCTCACGGGGTAACGACGGCGATCTGCGATCCGCACGAGATTGCGAATGTCTGCGGATTGACGGGGATCAATTACTTCCTTGAGGCGTCGTCGCGGACCTTAATGGATATTCGGGTGAACCTGTCGTCCTGCGTGCCCTCGACGCATATGGAGACGACTGGCGCGCGGCTGGAGGCGGCTGATCTGATGCCGCTGATGGACCATCCGCGCGTGATCGGGCTGGCGGAGTTCATGAACTATCCGGGCGTGCTGGCGCGCGATCCTAGGTGCATGGCCAAGCTGGAGGCGTTCCGGGGGCGGCATATTGACGGCCATGCTCCCTTGCTGCGCGGCAATGATCTGAACGGCTATATCGCGGCGGGGATCAGGACGGAGCATGAGGCGACCTCGTATGACGAGGGGCTGGAGAAGCTGCGGAAAGGGATGCGGGTGCTGATCCGTGAGGGATCGGTTTCCAAGGATTTGCACGCGCTGGCCCCGCTGTTGACCGAACGGTTCGCGCCGTATCTGGCGTTCTGTACTGATGACCGGAACCCGCTGGATATCGGTGAGCATGGCCATCTCGACTACATAATCCGCACCGCGATTTCCTTGGGGGCGTCGCCATTGACAGCGTATCGCGTCGCCAGCATGTCGGCGGCAGAGGCGTTCGGGTTGAAGGATCGCGGGCTGATCGCACCCGGGAAGCGGGCGGATATTGTGGTGATTGACGGGCTGGAAACCTGTGGCGTGCAGGCGGTTTATACGGGCGGTGTGCGGATTTCTGAGGCGGCATTTGCGCGGCGGCAGGAGATTGCGCCGGTTGCGCGGCATTCGGTGAAGGCTCCGGTAGTGCGGGCGGAGCATTTTCGGACGACGGGCAACCGGGTCGAGACGCCGGTGATCGGGATACTGCCGGGCAAGATCATCACCGAGCATCTGACGTTTGATGTCCCGCCGGTGGATGGGGATAAACGGCCGGATATCGACCGCGATCTGGTGAAGATCGCGGTGTTGGAGCGGCATGGGGTGAACGGGAACCGCTCCACTGGGTTTGTGAAGGGGTTCGGGTTGCAGCGGGGGGCGATTGGGTCGACGGTTTGCCACGATCACCACAATATTGCGGTGGTGGGTGCGGATTATGGCGACATGGCGCTGGCTTGCAACCGGTTGGGAGAGATTGAGGGCGGGTTTGTGGTGGTTAAGGGTGGGGTCGTGCTGGCCGAACTGGCGCTGCCGGTGGCGGGGCTGATGAGTTTGCTGAGTTTTGAGGAGGTGCGGGCGGGGCTGGTAGATTTGCGGGCGGCGGCGCGGTCGTTGGGGGTGACGCTGGAGGAGCCGTTTTTGCAGCTGGCGTTCCTGTGTTTGCCGGTCATTCCGCATCTGAAGATTACGGATATGGGGATGGTGGATGTGGATAGATTTGAGGTGATGAGTTAGGGCGGTCCAGATCTGGACGGATTTGGGGAGTGAGGGAAATCAAGGGGTTAGGGGGATTGAAAGCCGAAGGCATCCCGAAAGGGTTCTCGCCCTTGTCACGCGCGCCCGCACGGTTGTGTGCGATCCACGCCATAGAATTGCATCTCAGCGCGTTTCTAAGGCAGGAGGGGGTTTCTCCGATTGAAATACGCCGCACGCACCACAGTCTTGCAAAGATGTCGGAATATTCGGCCATCGGGCTGTTGAAGCTTCAAACCAAGACGTCCGCTTATCTCGTGTCGATGACGGGGAACCGAGAATATCTGATTTCGCGATACGGTCCAGAATTGGTGGCGACACATTCGGAACTTAATCGGTTGACCATGACGCTGGTGGAGGTGATGACCAAGGTCAAGACCTACTTGAGCGGCATACCCTACACCCCATCGCCTATGCCGGGCATCGCGGAACATTAAGTCCCGTCGCAAGTTTGGGGGCAGAGAATTGCGCCGATCTCCTTCAGATTTTCGTCGAAAAATCAAAGGCAAAGGCAATTTTTCTGCGAAAAATTGAAAGGTGACGTGGCGGAAAAATTCATTTGCGGCGCAAGTCCGTAAAAGCCTCTGCCATTCTCGTGCATCTTCTTGGGGCTGTCGCGGCGCAGAGACTCTGCTATGGCTGCGCGGGACTGATATTGGGAGTGCGACATGACGCATCTTTGGGTCCGCGCGGAGCAGCGGGCACACGAGGAACGGGTTGGTTTGACGCCAGAGGGTGCTGCGGCGCTGGTCGCAGCGGGCATCCGTGTGACGGTGGAATTGAGTTCGGTCCGGGCGATTGGCATCGAAGGCTACCGCGCGGCGGGGTGCGAGATTGTGGCCGAGAACCTGTGGCCGACGGCACCTTCGGATGCGATCATCTTTGGGCTGAAGGAACTGCCGGAGGATGGCACGCATTTGCGGCATCGGCACATCATGTTTGGCCATGCGTTCAAGGGACAACCTGCGGGGCGGGTCTTGCTGGAGCGGGTCAAGGCGGGGGGAGGGTGCCTTTATGACCTTGAATACCTTGTGAATGATCAGGGTCGCCGGGTGGCGGCGTTTGGCTATTGGGCGGGATATGCCGGGGCGGCTGTCAGTTTGAAATGCTGGGCAGCGCAGCAAAAGGGCGGGATTTGCGGGCCGGTGACGCGGTATGATGGCAAGGCGGAACTGCTGGACAGTCTGGCTAAGGACTATGCCGGGTTGGGGCGTCCGCGCGCGATCATCATCGGGGCTTTGGGGCGGGTTGGCAGCGGCGCTGCGGATTGTCTGACGGCGATGGGCGTGGCGGTGACAAAGTGGGATATGGCAGAGACGGCGAGCGGCGGGCCGTTCCCGGAGGTTCTGGAACATGAGATATTCCTGAACTGCATCCTCGCGCGGCCGGGGTGCCCGGTGTTTGTGCCAGCTTCGGCCAAAACTGATCCAAGGGCGCTGACGGTGATTGGCGATATCGCCTGCGATCCGACCTCTGACTTCTCACCGATCAAGGTTTATGACCGCGCGACGGACTGGGATGCACCTGCGTTGCGGGTGGCGTTCGATCCGGCTCTGGATGTGACGGCGATTGATAACTTGCCGTCGATGCTGCCGGTGGAATCGTCGCAGGATTACGCGGGGCAATTGTTGGCATCGCTGTTGACGTTGGGAGCCTTGGATCAGGGCGTCTGGGGTCGGGCGAAAGTAGAATTTGATCGCCATGTGGCGGCGGTCTGAGGAGAAGATGATGACGATACATTGGTGTGGCACGGGGCTGTCTTCTGGGCCGGGACTGCGAAAGCTGATCGGGGCCGGGCATGAGGTTGTGGTGTGGAACCGCACCGTCGCCAAGGCAGAAGAGGCGGTGGGCGACATCGCCAAGGACATCCGGGCCTATAGTCTGGAGGCGCTGACGGCGGCGCTGAAGCCCGGCGACGTGGCGATTTCGATGCTGACGGTGGATCACCACGTCGGTATCGCCAAGGCATGTCTGGCAAAGGGCGCGCATTTCGTGTCGTCGTCCTATATCTCACCGGAAATGCGGGCTTTGGACGATGCTTTCCGGGATGCGGGGCTGGTGGCGGTCAATGAGGTCGGGCTTGACCCCGGGATTGATCACCTGATGGCACATGATCTGGTGGCGCGCTATCGGGCGTCGAAGGGATATCACGCCGACAACGTGCTGTCGTTCCTGTCGTATTGCGGCGGAGTGCCGAAGATTCCCAACCCGTTCCGCTACAAGTTTTCATGGGCTCCGCTGGGGGTGCTGAAGGCGTTGCGGTCGCCGTCGCGGTCTCTGAAGAACTTTACCGAACTGCGGGTGGCGCGGCCTTGGGATGCGATTACACGGTATGATGCGCCGCTGCCGACACCGGAGAGTTTCGAGGTTTATCCGAACCGGGACAGCTATCCGTTCATGCAGGACTACCGCTTTGACGACGCCTGGAAGGTCCGCGATTTCGTGCGGGGCACGATCCGGCTGAACGGCTGGGCGGATGCCTGGGCACCGGTGTTTGCCGAGATCGAAACGCTGTCAGGGCCGGAAGGCGAGGCGCGGCTGGCAGAGATGGCGGCGCAGTTCGTGCGCGAAAACTCCTATGCGCCTGGCGAGCCGGACCGGGTGATCCTGTTCGTCAGCCTGAAGGCAGAGCGCGAGGGGCGGATCACGTTCGATCAGACATGGGCGATGGACGCCTGGGGCGACGCGCGCGGCACCGCGATGGCGCGGCTGGTGTCTACTCCGGTGTCGATGGCGGTCGAGTCGATCCTGAAGCGCGAAGTTGCGGTGGGGGTTCACGCCGCACCGCACGACCCGAAGCTGATCGACAGTTGGCTGGGTCAGGTGCGCGGGCTGGTGCAGTACATGGAACGGATCGACCATCTGGCGTGAGCTTTCCTGAGAGCGCCGGGGGACCTCACGTCCCCCGGACCCCCCGTGGGATATTTGGGCCAAAATGAAAGGCGAAATTTAAGCTAAGTTTTAGGAATTGCTTGTGACACTCAGGCTTCTCAATCGGGCGGGGATAAGTGGGTTTGTGCGAGTGACAGGGCGGGGGCGCGGCGCTATCATCCGCTGAACGACCCGGGACAGGGCGGCGCAAAAGGCATCAGGCATGGCGAGCGGCACGGAGGAGCGGCGAAGGTCGGGCGGTCTGATTGACCGCTGGACGATGTGGCGCGCGCTTAGGGCGGCACCTGCCAAGGGCTTTGCCTCGCAACCAGAACCGCGCACGATCGGGCTGTATGCACGGGGCAAGCAGGTGCTGGCGGGCAATTACATCGCTTCTGGTCAGGTGGTCGAGCGGCCCGGCGTTCCGATCTGGGACGTGGCGTTTCCCGATCCCGTGATGCAGGCAGAGGTGCACGGATTTGCCTGGCTGGATGATCTGGCGGCCGTTGGCGACAAGTCGGCGCGGGTGCGCGCGCAGGACTGGACCTGGGACTGGATCGCGCGGTTTGGTGGCGGAAAAGGGCCGGGCTGGACGCCCGATTTGACCGGGCGGCGTCTGATCCGCTGGATCAACCATGCGCTGCTGCTGTTGCAGGGCGCGGACAAGGCGCAGTCGTTGGCCTATTACCGCACGCTGTCAGCCCAGACGATGTTCCTGTCGAAACGCTGGCAAAAGGCGGCACCGGGATTGCCAAGGTTCGAGGCGCTGACGGGCATGATCTCTGCCGGGTTGGCGTTGGACGGGATGCAGGGTCATGTCGCTCCGGCGCTGTTGGCGCTGGCGCGGGATTGCGAGATCGAGATTGATATC
>JBDSXE010000303.1:0-3774 GCA_039926325.1 Paracoccaceae bacterium
ACAATGGCTCTGGACTTACAACAACGACCGCCCGAACATGGGCATCGGCGGCATCACACCCGCCCAGAAACTGAAAATGACCGCGTAAATTCTATGGATGCACCCCACTAAAAATGGGGGGATTACCTGGGCACCACGCTCAATGTAACGCCCATCGAAAAATGAGTAGACAGTCACCAAAATCGCGAGGGATCAAGAAACGATCCTGATCACTATGTGAGGATCTACAAGTACCGGCCTAGAACTGCGTAATACCACTCTTTTTCCAGCTTCGGATGCCCAGCAAAGCAAGGACAAGCGTGCCCACGATCACAAGCGTTACCAGCGCGTAGATCTCTTGCGTAAAGCCAACCCGCAGCAAGGACCAAAGCCTGATTGGCAGGGTCATGCGATCGCCGGACAGGAACAGGGTGATCAGGGTTTCGTCGATCGAGATGGCGGCGGCGAACATCACACCGGCAAGGACGGCGGGTTTGAGATGAGGGAACGTAACGTGGCGAAACGTCTCCCAGCCGTTGGCGCCAAGATCGCGCGATGCCTCGCGCAGCGTGGGTGACATGTTCGCCAGCCGTACCGAGGTAAGCCGATAAACGACCGCAAGCACAAAGATGGTGTGGCCGGTGGTCACGGTCAAAAGGCTCATCGGGATGTGCAGGGCCGAGAAATACAGCAGCAGAGACAGACCCGTGATGATTGAGGGCATGATGAAAGGCAGATAAATCAACGCTTCGATGAAGGATTTTCCCATCGCACGCGGGCCGTCAATATGGCCCAGAGGGGAGTCTACGCTGCCATCCGGCAGGGCAGTTGCCTGCAACAGGTTGTTGTCCCCGAAAAAGCTCGCCACGAAGCGCGTTTGAGGCGCGTAATAGACATCGCGTTGGGTGCCGATCTGTTCAATCTGGCCAGCACTCATCACGGCGATGCGGTCTGACATGGTGATCGCTTCTTCTTGATCATGGGTGACCAGAATGAAGGTCGTCTTGACCCGGCGCTGCAGGTCTTTCAGAAAGACCTGCATCTGGCCGCGCATCTCGGCATCAAGGGCTGACAGGGGCTCGTCGAGCAGCAGCACCTTCGGCTCGCACACCAGCGCGCGCGCCAATGCCACCCGCTGTTTCTGGCCGCCGGAAAGTTGTGATGGAAAGCGGTCCAGCAACTGCTTAAGTCCGACGATGACCAGCGCATCGGTGATCTTTTGTCGCACGACATCCTTCGACAGGCGGCGGATCATCAGGCCATAGCCGACGTTATCAGCCACTGTCATGTGCGGGAACAGTGCGTAGTCCTGAAATACAGTGTTGAAGGGCCGCTTGTGAGTCGGCACCTGTGTCAGATCCTGGTTCTGAAAGCGGATCGTGCCGCAGCTGGCCTCGGTAAAGCCGGCGATCATCCGCAACAGGGTTGTCTTGCCGGAACCTGAAGGGCCGACAATGGTCAGAAACTCACCCGCACGGACATGCAGGTCGGTCGGTTGCAGCACAAGATGCGCGCCATAGCTTTTGCCGACGCCGCGCAGCATCAAGTCCTGATCAACGTCTGTGGTCATCGTAGCTTCCCTGTTGGCAATAGCTTTGGAATGCTCCATCCGTCCGATGGAAATTGACCGGAGAGGTTGCAACCCCTCCGGCCCTTGGTTCATGCCGCCTTGATCTCATTCCACAAAGCGGTGCGGGCTTCCTGATTCTCGGCCGCTTGTGCGAAGAACAGCTTGTCGGCATAGGTCAGGCCATTGTCTTCGTTGGCCTTCTGGTTCGTCGTGTTGCCATATTTCAGCTTGGTCGAAAGGATAGTGCCGACCTGATCGCCCATGCAATTGTTGATCCAGGCATTCGCAAGATCAACATCCTTCACGCCGGCCGAGACGACCCAGCAATCAAGCCAGCCCGTTGCACCCTATTTGGGGATGACCAGACCGGCTTCAACGCCCGCCTTGATCAGATTGACCTGTTGCAACTCGCCAATCGACAACATCGCCTTGATGCCGTTTTCGGCAAAGATCTTCACCCCGTCGTCAAAGCCGGTGTAGTAGGACAGCAGTAGCTTCTTCTGCTCGATCAGCTTGGCCTTGCAGGCTTGCAACTGGTCGGGGTCCATCTTGTAGGGATTGGGAAAGCCCAACAACAGCGCAGCCAGGGTGATCGTGCCAGGATCGTCAAAGTTGATTAGCTTGCCGGCGTTGGCTGGATCCCACATCACTTGCCAGCTATCGGGTGCTGCATCAAACTGCGCCTTGTCGTAGATCAGCGGCTGCGAGCCCCATGCAAACGGCACGCCCCAAAGCTGGCTGTCGATGTTCAGATCGGGCACGGCTTTGTAGACCGGCATCAGGTGATCGAAGCTTGGGATCTTGGCCCCGTCGATCGGCTTCACCAGGCCAAGATTCTGATAGCGCGGCACCAGCGAAGTATTGATCGAAAATGCATCCAGCCCGGCACCGTTCGATCCGCGCATCTTGGCGAAGAACTCTTCGTCCGAGGTCAGATAAGTGATGTTCACCGTGACGTCGTTTTCTTTCTGGAACGGCTCGACCCATTCCGGCTCTGCATAGCCCTGCCATACCGCGATACGCAGCTCGCGCGTGGCAGCACGCGCCAGGAATGGAGAAGCCAAGGCGCCAGCCGCCACAGTGGAGCCGATGAATTGCCGTCTGTTGATCACGCTAACCTCCTGATGGTTTGTTGCACGGTTTGGCTGCAATCCTTTTGGTTTTTGCAGCGCCGCAGACCTCTAGATTGGGGAAGCTTATTCCAATTCCGCAATTTCATAAGCACCGCTTCCAATGATCCAAAAGGGGCCACTTTAACCGAAGCTGCGCCTGCCATCGGACTCTGCCGCTGATCATCGGATGGCGCGGGCATGAACCCGAATGCCACCTGTGCCGACGATTGCAACTTTCATCCGCTTCGTCGCTGATTGACTGGGGCTGTATTCGCAGCATAATGACACCATCAAAAGTGATGGATAGGCACGAACTGATGGGTCCACTTCTTGCGTAGGCGCTTACAGCAGACGTTCGATCTTCTGACCCTCGACCCTGTCTCCGATGTGCCTTTGCATCGGCAGCTTTACTCTGAGCTTCGGCGCCAAATCCTTGAGGGCAAGCTGTCCGCAAATACCCGTCTGCCCTCTAGCCGAACTTTGGCCGACGATCTGAAGGTCAGCCGCAACACGGTTATTGCCGCCTTCGACGCCCTGCTGGCCGAGGGTTATATCGAGTCGCGCTCCGGCTCGGGCACCTGGATCAGCGCCCTGCCCCTGCCGCCAACGCCGGAAGAGAAAGCTGGCGAAACCCCCGTTGTGCCGGAATTTTCTCAGCGCGGGCAGGTGATCATCGGCCAACACAAGGATCAGATCATTCCGGGCCGGATCGCCTTTCACCCCGGCTTTCCCGACATCAAGGAATTCCCGTTCTCGACTTGGTCGCGTCTGTTGCAACGCCATGCCCGCTACCCGCGTGAGGATATTTTCGGCTACCACTCGCTTTCCGGCCATCCTCGATTGCAGGCGGCGATTGCCAACTACCTCGGCATCTCGCGCGGTGTCGAATGCACGCCCGAACAAGTGATCGTCGTGACCGGCGCGCAATCGGCATTCGATCTCTGCGCGCGCCTGTTGCTGGATGAAGGCGATACTTTCTGTTTCGAAGATCCCGGCTATTCCGGTGCCTATGGCGCGATGTTGGCGGCGGGTGGTCGCCCGACGCCTTTGCCAGTCACCAAAGACGGCTGGACGATCCCTGAAACCTTTGAAACCATCCCGCGCCTGTTTTAT
>JBDSXE010000304.1:0-3425 GCA_039926325.1 Paracoccaceae bacterium
CGAGAAAATCGACTCTGGCACTGATCTTGCCACCACGGGCGACCGTGTCGGCGCTTACCTGTCGGCCCACCCAGAGACCAACGCCTATTTCGACACCGGGTTCTGGGACGCAGCCGTTGCCCGCGTCCTGACAGACCGTGGCGTGGCACCGGGCAAGGTGCTGCTGGGCGGCTTCGATCTGGTGCCGGAAGTGCTGGACCAGATGAAGGCCGGTTACATCCAGGTCGCCGTTGACCAGCAGCCCTACATGCAGGGTTTCATGCCGGTGATGGAAGTTTATCTGGCCAAAACCGTCGGTCTCGCCCCGTCGGACATCGACACCGGGCAAGGCATCGTGACGCCGGATATGGTGGACCCCATCGTGGCGTTGTCCGCCAAGGGCCTGCGCTGACTTTCGGCTGCTCCGGTTCGCCGGGGCAGCCCCCTTCTTGCCGATAGGAATATCCATGCGCCGCTTGTTCAAACTCGCCCTGCAGAAGCCGGAAATGGCCGCCGCTTCGCTGCTGATCCTGATGGTCATTGTGTTTTATGTGAAATCCGATGGGGTTTTCCTGTCCTACGATAACCTGCGCGGCGTGCTTGGTTTCCTGCCCGAGATGGGGCTGGTGGCCATTGGGGTCACGCTTTTGATGATCTCGGGCGAGTTTGACCTGTCGGTCGGTTCGGTCTTTGCCTTGTCGCCAATGTGTATGGCGGTGCTGATGGTCATGGGCTGGAGCTTTTGGCCCGCGATGCTGGTTGGGCTGCTGGTCGCAGCACTGGTCGG
The DNA here is from genome assembly GCA_039926325.1 of Paracoccaceae bacterium. Classification (GTDB taxonomy): domain Bacteria; phylum Pseudomonadota; class Alphaproteobacteria; order Rhodobacterales; family Rhodobacteraceae; genus Stagnihabitans. The sequence goes on from JBDSXE010000304.1 coordinate 767, forward strand.
GCTCCTGAACGGCTGGCTGACGATCCAGTTCGACATCCCGTCGTTCATCACCACGCTCGGCATGATGTTCATGGCGCGGTCGATGACGGTTGTAGTGTCGGGCGGCTTTCCTCCACGCCCGGATTTCACGCAAATTCCGACCGGGCTGTTCGTGGCCTACGTCGGGCCGGGGGCGATGTTTCGGGCATCATTCCTGTGGTTTGTTGGCGTGGCAATCGTCATTCACCTGCTGCTGTCGCGCACCAACTTTGGCAACTGGGTCCGCGCGACCGGGGGATTCCTGCCCGCCGCACGCGGCATGGGGATTGCGACGTCCCGTGTGAAACTGGCATGTTTCATCATCTGTTCGGTGCTGGCGGGTTTTGGCGGCATCATTCAGGTGCTGCGATTGGGATCACCGCTGCCATCGCTTGGCATGGGGTATGAGTTGCAGGCGGTCGCGGCTGCTGTGATCGGTGGCACGTCCCTTGCGGGTGGCATCGGTTCGGTCATTGGCGGTATCATCGGCGCGCTGCTGATCCGGGTCATAGATAACGGCATGGTGATGAGCCAGATCAACGGCAACTGGTTCCAGTTCGCTGTAGGTGCCCTGACAATTTTCGCCGTGGTCGGCAACGCCTGGCTGCGAAAGCGCGGACGGGCGATGAAGGTGGAGACTGAAAGATGAACACCCCGGTCATTCAGGTTCAGAACCTGCACAAATGGTATTCCGGCGTTCATGCGTTGAAAGGCGTCAACCTTGACGTGACGCAGGGGCAGGCGCTGGGGTTGATCGGTGACAACGGTGCGGGGAAATCCACGCTGATCAACATCCTGTCCGGCTTGCATCAGCCGGACGAGGGCGAGATCAAAATTGATGGCAAGCCCGTCAGCATCCGCACTCCGAAAGAGGCGATGGCACTTGGGATCGAGACGATTTACCAGTACAACTCGATGGTCCCCATCATGTCGATCGCCCGCAACCTGTTCATCGGGCGCGAACCGCTGAAGTTTTCCATCGGCGGTCTGGGTTGGCTGGACCAAAAGAAGATGCGCGATGAAAGCGTCAAAGCGATTGCCGATGTGGACCTGCATCTACGCTCTCCCGACGCCTTGGTGGGCGAACTGTCCGGGGGCCAGCGGCAAGGCGTGGCGATTGCCCGCGCGATGTTCTTCAAGTCCAAGGTGATGATCCTTGACGAGCCGACGAACCACTTGTCCGTCAAGGAAACCGCCAAGGTCATCGGCTTTGTCAAAGGGCTGAAGGCGCAGGGCGTCACCACGATTTTCATCAGCCACAACATGCACCACGTCTTTGCCTGCTGCGACCGGATCGTCGCGATGGCTTTGGGCAAGGTCGTGCTGGACAAGTTGGTGCACGAAACCTCGATTGAGGAAGTCAGCGAGGTTCTTTGACGGTTTCTGATGGGGTTGCCGCTAGGCGCGTGTCGTCCTGACAACCTATACGACGCAGGACGCCACCATCTTTCTGACAGACGAGGCTTGAAATCATGGACATGACCCCGACCAAATACGTCAAGCGCGACTATTCGCTGGTGGGCGAGGAAAGCCGCCGTGCGATTGAAATCGGCCTGGCCTCGGCTGAGTGGTATCATTCCGACGTGCCGCGCAAGGTGATGAAGGAACTGATGGCCCGCACCGATGGTCCGGCGATCCGCGACACGATCCTGTGGTTCGCGCTGCTGATCGGCGGGGCGGCGGGCGGCATCTACTTCTGGGGCACCTGGGCCTGTGTGCCGTTCTTCTTTGTCTATAGCGTCATCTACGGGTCGTCTTGCGACAGCCGCTGGCACGAATGCGGCCACGGCACCGCGTTCCGCACGCCGTGGATGAACGACGTCATCTACCAGATCGCCAGCTTCATGGTGATCCGCAACCCGGTGACGTGGCGGTGGAGCCATGCCCGCCATCACACTGACACCTATATCGTCGGACGGGACGCCGAGATTGCATGGATGCGCCCGGCCCGCGTTCTGCGCGCCGTTTTGGCGTTCTTCGACGTGATCGGCGCATATGAAGCCTTCGGCACCGTGCTGCGGAACGCGCGGGGTGTCCTTAGCCCGGATGAGAAGAACTTCATCCCCGAAAGCGAATGGTCCAAGGCGGTGTTGGCCGCCCGGGTGCATATGGCAATTTACGCCGCCACGATCCTGACCGCGCTTCTGATGCGGTCGTTTCTGCCGCTGATGCTGATCGGGCTGCCGCGCATCTACGGCTGCTGGCACATGGTGATGTGCGGGCACTTGCAGCACGGCGGGTTGGCGGACAACGTTCTGGACCACCGCCTGAACAGCCGCACCGTTTATATGAACCCGATCAGCCGGTATATTTACTGGAACATGAACTACCACATCGAACACCATATGTTCCCGATGGTGCCATACCATGCCCTGCCGCGCCTGCATGCGCTGATCAAGGATGACCTGCCGCCACCCAACACCTCGATCTGGGACGGCTACAAAGATATCATCGCCTCGCTGAAGATCCAGCACACCAACCCGGGTTATTTCCAGCGCCGTGATTTGCCGCCGACAGCACGACCCTACCGTGACGAATTCCACACCGACGCATCGGTGCCAGCCCGTAACACCTGAGGAGACTACGATGACCCGCAAGAAACCGACCGTTGCCGATCTGCGCGCGCTGAAAGGCAAAGGCC
>JBDSXE010000305.1:0-3256 GCA_039926325.1 Paracoccaceae bacterium
CGCTATAGCCCGCCCATCGTGGCGGCAGAGCGCAGAAGTTCCGGTCTTTTGGGGATGCTGTTCTCTGGCCCGCCCGACCGCCAGCGTACCTCGACCACAAACTCTGTGACCAAGGAAGGCTATCGCAACCTTTGGGTGCTGAAAGCGGGCGAGGCGACCCGGGTGTCGGTCAAAACCGGTGTAACCGATGGCGATCACACCGAAATACTTGACGGCCCTCTGGCAGAAGGCGACGCAGTGATCACCGCTGCGACGCCCACCAGATGAGCAACACGCCGATGATCGAGGTGCGCGGCCTGACCAAGCGGTATGGCACCGAACAGTCAGAGGTGTTTGCGTTGCGCGGTGTCGACATGGTCGTGAACTCTGGTGAGTTCATTGCGGTGATGGGGCCGTCGGGGTCTGGCAAGTCGACCATCATGAACATCCTCGGCTGTCTGGATACCGCAACCTCTGGCGAATATCGTCTGTTTGGCACCGAGGTCAGCGGGCTGGACCGTGATCAGCGGGCATTGCTGCGCCGTCATTTCCTTGGCTTTATCTTTCAGGGCTTCAACCTGCTGCCCCGCACGACCGCACTTGAAAACGTCGAATTGCCGCTGATCTACCAAGGCATTCCCGTTGATGAACGCCACGAACGCGCCATCGCCGCGCTGGACAAAGTTGGCCTTGCTGACCGCGCCAATCACACGCCATCGGAACTGTCGGGTGGCCAGCAGCAGCGCGTGGCGATTGCCCGCGCTATGGTGACAAAACCCGGCCTGATCCTTGCGGACGAGCCGACTGGCAACCTCGACAGCGCCCGCAGCCGCGAGATCATGGAAGTGATGCGTGATCTGAACCGCAGCGAGGGCATTTCTATCCTGATGGTCACGCACGAACCTGGCATGGCCGAATATGCCGACCGCATCGTCACCTTTGTCGATGGCCATATCCAGTCTGACCGCGTGAAGGGGCTGGCCCATGCTGTTTGAGGCATTCCGTCTGGCGTGGTTGACGGTGTTCCGCAACAAACTGCGCTCGTTCCTGACCGTCTTGGGCATTGTCATCGGCGTCGCCTCTGTCATCGCGATGGTGACTGTGGGGCAGGGGTCGACCGCACAGGTCCAGTCCGACGTTGCCTCGTTAGGCAGCAACCTGTTGATGATCCGCCCCGGCGCAGGCCAGCGCGGACCCGGTGGTGCTGCCAACGACGCGCCGCCATTGACCCTTCAGGATGCGGCGGCATTGCCGGAGCAGGTGACGTCGGTTGTCGCCGCAGCACCAGCCTCTGCCAAAAGCCAGACGATTGTTTTTGGCGAGATGAACCACATTGTGCAGGTGACAGGCAGCGACAACACCTACTTTGACATTCGCGGCTGGACGTTGGCTGAGGGGCGGTTGTTCAACGACAGCGAACTGCGCGGCGGTGCCACAGCTTGCATCATCGGCACCACCACCGGCAAGGCGCTGTTCGGGGACGGCGATCCGGTCGGGTCCAACATCCGTATCGGCAAAATCTCCTGTCAGATCGTTGGCCTGCTGGCAGAGCGTGCTGCATCGAGTTTCGGTCAGGACGAAAATGACACCGTCGTCATGCCGTTGCGCGCGTTTCAACGCCGAATTTCTGGCAAGCCGGATGTGCAGACGATCTATCTGACCGTGGGCGACGGCGTGTCAACCGACACCGCGACCGCTGACATTACGACCCTGATGCGCGAACGGCGCAAGCTGGCCGGCGATGACGCGGACAATTTCAACATCTTCGACATGAAGCAAATATCGTCCATGCTGACGGGGATCACCGGCGTTCTGACGGGGCTGCTGTCGGCAGTGGCCGCGATATCGCTGTTGGTCGGCGGCATTGGCATCATGAACATCATGCTGGTGTCAGTGACCGAACGCACCCGCGAAATTGGCATCCGCATGGCGGTGGGTGCAACAGAGCGTCAGGTGTTGCTGCAGTTTCTGGTTGAGGCGGTAGTGCTGTCGCTAATCGGCGGCGTGCTGGGAATTGCGTTCGGCCTGCTGCTGGGACTTGGCGGTTCCTACGCGTTGAACATCGGGTTTTCCCCGGATTGGCGCATCATCGTCGCCAGCTTCATCTTCTCGGCGTTTGTGGGCGTGGTCTTCGGCTTCTTCCCAGCGCGCCGCGCCGCAAGGCTAGACCCGATCGAGGCGCTTAGGCATCAGTAGGGCATAGGTTCGATGGTTGTGATCCCGACATCACTTTATCCGATAATCAATATTATGTAATATATGGGTGACTATGGCGTGGCGGCAGCGATCCGCCGCAGAATGTAAATGTCCATGATCCAGCCATGCTCCGCTCGCGCCTTGGCCCGAGCGTCAACGATCTCTGCACCCACATCCTTTAGCAAACCTGCGCGAATGATCTGCTCTGTCATCCCGACATACGCACCCCACAAAATCGAAATGCCCGTCTGATCAATCGCTTGGAACGCACAAGACCCGTCCAGCATCACCACCAAAGTCTCGGCACCCGACGGCCAGCCGTGATCTCGCAACTGCCGTCCGGTCGTGATCAGCACTGGCCCGCCGATGGTATTCAGTGGCATGGCGTGAGCAGCAGCCAACGCTTGGATCGAAGTTATCCCAGGAATTACAGTCACTTGCAGCGGCAGAGTTGCACCAACCAACGCGGCGATCCGCAACGTGCTGTCATACAGCGATGGATCGCCCCAAACCAGCAGCGCCACCCGGCCCATTTGCCCTAGATTTTCCCCGATAACCCGCGCCCAGGTTTGCGCGATGGCCGTGTGCCAACTGTCTACGCCAGAACGATAATCCTGATTTTCCGTATCCCGCACCGGCAGATCGAAATCGACAATTCGCGTGGCTGGATTGGTCAAAACCTCGGCACAGATTGTGCGCCGCAACTCTGCCAGATCGCTTTTGTCCGGTCCTTTGCGAGGGATCAGCACCAGATCAACCACATTCAACGCCTTGATCGCCTGCAACGTCAGGTGATCCGGGTTTCCGGTGCCGATGCCAATCAGGAATAACTCAATCATTCCAGATCTTTCGAGGGCGAAACGAACCCATCCGCCAGCGGTCCGATGAGGATCAGCGCAGGCCCATCACCCGCCTCAGCATCAATATGTGCAGCCAAAGTCGCCAATGTCGCGCGATGCAGCTTCTGATCTGGCGTTGAAACACTTTCCGCCAGCATCGCCGGCGTGTCCGCGCCCAAACCCGCTGCCATCAGACGTGATGCGAGGCCCGCAAAGGTCCGTTTTCCCATGAAAATTACCGT
>JBDSXE010000306.1:0-5697 GCA_039926325.1 Paracoccaceae bacterium
CGTCACCGATTTATGAGGGGTCCGACGAACCGCTGGCGTCCGGGATGGCGATGCAGATGGATGTGATCCCGGCGCATCCGGTCTACGGGTCGACCCGGATGGAGGATGGGTATGTCATCGTGGATCAGGCGTTGCAGAATGATCTGGCGCGACTTTTCCCCGATGTTCTGACCCGCTGTCTGAAGCGGGCGGGGTTCATGCGGGAGGTGATCGGGATGGACGTTCCGTCAAGTTTGCTGCCGCTGGCTGATACGTGCGGGATTATCGCGCCGTGGCTGCTGGATCCGGCGCAAGTTTTGGCGCTGTAGGGGTGCGTCCAGATGTGGACGCTTGGTTATGTAGTTGATTTATAATAGGAAATCTATGGTATATGGCATTATTGCCACAGACGGCTTCACCCGCCCTACACCAGTCCGGCGAGCCTTGCGCCGCTTATCAGATCGGCGGCCAAGTGGTGCGCCCATCGGCCCTCTGACGGCACCACGTCTGGTACTTGCACCACGATGCAGCCTGCGCGGTGAGCGGCTTCGGCGCCGGTTTCGCTGTCTTCGAACACCAGACAACGCTCTGGTGCGACGCCAAGCATCTTGGCCGCCAGCAGATAGGGGTCGGGGGACGGCTTTGGGTTGGTGACGTCTTCCAGCACCACGACCTTGGCAAATGTCGTAGCCAGACCGACGATCCCCAGCTTGCGATGCGCCTCGAACCGGCCCGATGACGTCACGATGGCGCGCGGCAGATGGGCGGCCATCGCCAGAATTTCGGCTGCACCAGCCTTCAACGTCAGGCCACGGTCGACCTGATTACTGAAACCCTGATGCCACAACTGGTTCAGTTGGTCGAGGTCAAGCTCTGGGTGGCGTGCGCGGATGATGCGGCCAGCGGTGGGTTGATCGACGCCGACCAGGCTGTGCATGAAGTCAAGCTCGACCGGAAAGCCGGTGGCGGCAAAGGCCAACAGCCCAGAGGCTATCGCAAGGCTTTCGGTGTCGATCAGGGTGCCATCAAGGTCGAATAGCAGGGCATCGTACATCACGGGGCTCTCCGGTTTACGGCACCGTCGTAACCCATCACAGATGCAGACGAAAGCGGCGGAATCCATTTGCGGCGACCTCAAGCGCCTCTACCCGACGCATAGCAAAGTGTCCGACCCTTGCTTCGGCGTCTGGGGCGGATTCAAACAAGGCGGTTGTGCCGGGCATTGCCGTGAAATGCCAGTTGGCGGGGCCGAGGGGCGGCACACCGTGATGTTCGGCGATGTAAGCCAGCAGGATGTCGCGGTTGGATTCGGGGCCGGACAGGATAACGCGGTCGGGACTGGCCCCGGCAAAGCCATTGCTGCCGCTGGCCCGGTAGCTGTTGGTGGCAAGCACGAAATGCCGTGCCGGATCAATCGGTTCGCCGCGGTATGCGAGCGCGGTGATGCGGGAGGTATTGGGGTTGATCACGGTGCCGCGACTGTTGAAGCGCGGCGGTTGGGTCAGATCAACCTGCCACGTCAGGGGATCAATCGTGTCAAAGTTGAAGCTGGGGAAATCGGGGTGCACCAGGGCCGCATCCTGAGCGCCGGCTTTGATCTGATTGAACTGGCTGAAACTGCGTTCCAGCCACTGTGACAGTTCAGCGCCGGTGACATCCAGGGCGGCGATCAGGTTGGGATGTGGATAAAGGTCGAACGCATTCCGCATGACCAGTGCGTCCGCGTCGATGAAGGTGTAATTCTCTGGCCCCGCCCGACCGCCACAGTGGAACGGCGCTGCGGCAGAGACGACCGGCCAGTCGGCGTAGGGGCCGTTCTGCAAGGCCCGGGTTACATGCACGGCTTGCGCTTGCGCCACCAACCGGACGGCGGAACAGGATGCGACCATTGCGAAATGGGTGTGTAGCGGTTTCGGGTTGAAGCCTATGGGCTGCAGCGACCAGTTGCGGGTCGCCTGATGGGCGCGGTCGACGACGGCCAGAATTGCAGGGTCAGGCACCGCCAGCACCGTGGGCGCCCCCGATCTGCTGCGGCGGGCAATCGGGCGCAGTTCGGCATGGCTATCAACCAGCCGCCAGCGACCGGCGCGGAACGACAAGAACAGGTCGATTATCCCAAGATGAGAACCGTGAAAGCCCGGCATTACCGCCGGTTTGCCGTACAGGCGACCTAGCACCGGGTCGATGGCATAGGCGGGGCCGTCATCGTTCAGGAAATCATCCGAGGGGAACGTCTGGTGGGTGTGGCCTGCAATCACCGCATCAATCCCCGGCAGGGCGGCCAGGGCGGCGGACGCATTCTCCATATCCGCGCTGGCGATGCTGCTGCCGATGCCGGAATGGGACAGGGCGATCACGATATCTGCACCCTCTGCCCGCAGTTTCGGGACATGCGCGGCTGCCGCTTGTAGAATGTCGCGGGTCTGGATGCTGCCAGCAAGTTGCAGGCGGTCCCAGCGCGTGACCTGGGGTGGCGCGAACCCGATGATGCCGATGCGAAGCGTTTGCGAATTGCCATCGCTGTCGGGCAGAGTGCGGGTCAGGATCACGGTTGGCGGCACAAGGGTCTGGTCATCCAACGGGGTTGCACCAAGTTGCCGCGCAATGTTGGCAGAGATCACCGGAAATTTCGCATCGGCCAGACTACGCAGCAGAAAATCGATCCCGTGGCTGAATTCATGATTACCCAGCGTAACGGCATCGTAGTGCAGGGCGTTCATGGCGGCGATCATCGGGTGAGGGCCGTTGCGGCCGCGACCCAGCGCCTCGACATCGCCCATAGGGCTGCCTTGCAGGAAATCGCCGTTGTCCAGAAGCAGGCTGCAACCCACCTCTGCCCGGGCTGCGGCGATCAGGCTGGCGGTGCGGGCAAGACCGAAGGTGCTGCTGGTTCGGTCACCGTAGTAATCCCACGGCGTGATGTGAACATGCAGATCGGTTGTCGCCAGAACCCGCAGGCAGGCAATATCCGGACGATCTGGCAAAGCACCGCGTTTGACGGCGAGGTTTTGCGTCATTCGCAAAGGTCAGGCGGCGATATCAGATCCGAATGGTCGATGTGCTGCATAGTCCTTTGTGATGGATAGAGTATTTCCGCAAACGCTCTCACTTCTGGGGGCGCAATCAAAGGGGTTCAGTGCGTACAAGTGCTAAAATGCAACGCATGGTTGCGGAACTGTCGCAGTTTGGCGGAATTGCCTATGCGCGCGCCGCATGACATCAAACGCGGATAGTGGGAGCGGACGAATGCGGATTGCAGAGACGGTGACGTTTGGCGGATCTGGGCTGGACCGGGCGGGGAATTTGCGGCGGGATCCGGTTGCCGTGGCGGCGCTGTGGGATGCGGCGCGTGTGTTGCCGGTGTGGCGCGGGCGTCCGCTGGTGCAGGGTGGCGACAGGCTGGGGTGGCTGGACAGCGGGCATGCGCTGGCAGGCGGGTTGGATGGGGCGATATTGCTGGGGATCGACAGCGGCGTGGGGCTGTTCGCGCAGGATGTGTCGGCCTGGACGCCGGTCGAGCCCACGATTGCGGCGGAGGGGTTCTTTGACACCTCTGTCCAGCGGCATCCTGATCTGGCGGACGATCTGGCGTTCCACGAACTGCGCGCGGTGATGGCGCAGTTGACGCCCCGGGACGCCGAAGTTGCCGCGACCGCTAGGGCGGTGATGGAATGGCACCGGTCGCACGGGTTTTGTGCTGTATGCGGGGCGAAGTCGAATATGGTTCATGCGGGCTGGCAACGGTCGTGTCCGGTGTGCAGCGCGCAACATTTTCCACGCACCGATCCGGTTGTAATCATGCTGATCACGCGCGGCAATCAACTGCTGATAGGCCGGGGAGGCACTTGGCCAGAGGGCATGTATTCGCTGCTGGCGGGGTTTGTCGAACCTGGTGAGACGATCGAGGCAGCAGTCCGCCGCGAAGTGTTCGAGGAATCTGGTATTCGCGTGGGGGTGGTCGACTATCTGGCAAGCCAACCGTGGCCGTTTCCAGCATCGCTGATGCTGGGGTGCCGGGGAGAGGCGTTGAGCGACGCGATCACGCTGGACCCGCAAGAGCTGGAAGATGCCCGCTGGGTCAGCCGCGAGGATATGGTCGCGGCCTATGCCGGGTTGCATCCGGTGATCAAGCCTGGCCGAAAAGGCGCGATCGCGCACTTTTTGATCACGAACTGGCTGGCGGACCGGTTGGACTAGGTCCAGGTGAAGTCAAGCGGAAGCGCATTATCGCGCGTAACCGTCTTGCAGATCACGCAATTTGCGGTGAAAGTTTGCGACCGGAGCGGTGGTAAGGCTGCACTGCCAGGTTTGAAGGGTAAGATTAATGCGGCTGGCGGCGAAATATGATGTCGAGGCCCCGGTGGAATTCGTTTTTGCCCAGCTTGCGGACTTTAACGCGTGGGAACGTTCGGCAATGCGGCGTGGAGCGGATATTGCCCGGACCGATGCGCTGACCAAGGACGGGCCGGGCATGTCCTGGCTGACGACATTTGGTTTCCGCAACAAGGATCGCAGCGTCACGATCAAACTGGACGAGCTGGACCCGACCAGCACCTTGGCCGTGACGGCTGCGGCGCGGATTGCTGATGGTATCTTGCGGATCGAATTGCTGGACCTTGCGGCGCGGCGCACCCGGGTCGAGGTAAAGCTGGACATAAAGCCGAAAAGCCTGGCCGCGCGGATTTATGTGCAGTCACTGCGGCTGACACGCTCGCGCGTAGAGCGCAACTTTGCTCAGCGCGTGGCGCAACTGGCGGTCGAGATCGAAGATCGGTTTCGCGGGCCGGCCAAGCGGTAAATGCATCGGTTTTGACGCTTGTCAAGCTTGTCAGCTTTCCTCGCCGAGAGGTGAAGAACGCCGACAGGCTTGATGAACAGGGATCAGTCCCGGCGGCGGTCCGCCGGGTAGACGCCCAATATCTGCAACTGCGTGGTGAAATACGTCAGTTCCTCCAGCGCGCGTTTGACGGGCGCGTCTTCCGGGTGGCCTTCGATGTCGGCGTAGAACTCTGTCGCGGTGAAGGAACCGCCGACCATGTAGCTTTCCAGCTTGGTCATGTTTACGCCATTGGTCGCGAAGCCGCCCATTGCTTTGTAGAGTGCGGCCGGAATGTTGCGAACGCGGAAGATGAAGGTGGTCATCATCGCATCGGTACGCCGCGTCAGGTCGGCGTCGCGGGCCATCACCAGAAAGCGGGTGGTGTTGTTGGCCTGATCCTCGATCTCGCGGGCCAACAGGTCCAGCCCGTAGATTTCGCCAGCCAGTTCCGATGCAAGTGCTGCCTCTGCCGGATCGCCAAGACGGGCTACCTCGGCGGCAGCTGCGGCATTGTCGGTCCAGTTCAGGGTGGCAAGTTTGTGGTCCTTCAGGAAGGTGCCGCACTGACCCAGAAGGATCGACATGCAGCGCACCCGGCGGACCTGTGACAGTTTGGTGCCCTTGACGGCCAGCAGGTTTATGTGGACCCGCACGAATGCCTCGTCGATGATCCGCAGGCCGCTGGCGGGCAGCAGGCGGTGGACATCGGCAACCCGACCATAGGTCGAATTTTCGACCGCAAGCATGCCCAGATCAACGTCACCGTTCACCGTCCGGTCAATGACTTCCTCGAACGTGGCGCAGGGGACGGCGGTCATTTCCGGCCGGGATTGGCGGCAGGCTTGGTGCGAATAGGCCCCGAGTTCGCCCTGAAATGCTATGCGACCCGACATATTGGC